>CAYMNX010000604.1:0-3297 GCA_964391905.1 uncultured Rhizobiaceae bacterium | reverse complement strand
GAAGTCGGGGCAGGCTCGACGGCGCTGAAGCTCCGCGCCGTCGCCCGCGCCCATTCGCGCTGATAGCGTGGATCGGCGAGGCCGGCGGTGAGCGCGCCCGCGGCGAGGAAATCGTAAACCTCGGCGAAGCTCCGCACATCGGTCGGCGATACGCGGCGCAGGATGTGAATGGGGCTGAGTTCGCGCGGGTGATCGAGACCCGCGGCGCCGACCAGCTCGGCGAGCGCCGCGAGCGTGTTGTGGTGGAACTGGCGCACGCGCTCGGCCTTGTCGGGCACGACGATCGCGCGCTGGCGCAGCGGGTCCTGCGTCGCAACGCCGCTGGGACAATGGCCGGTATGGCAGGATTGCGCCTGGATGCAGCCGACCGCGAACATGAAGCCGCGCGCCGCGTTGCACCAATCGGCGCCGAGCGCCAGCACCCGCGCCATGTCGAAGGCGGTGATGATGCGACCGCTGGCGCCGAGGCGGATCTTGTCGCGCAGTCCGGCGCCGACGAGACAATTATGCGCAAAGAGCAGACCTTCGCGCAGCGGCGTGCCGACATGATCGACGAACTCCAGGGGCGCAGCGCCGGTGCCGCCTTCCGAGCCGTCGATAACGACGAAATCGGCATAGATGCCGGTCTCCAGCATCGCCTTGACGATCGCCATGAACTCCCACGGATGACCGATGCAGAGCTTGAAGCCGACGGGCTTGCCGCCCGAGCGCTCGCGCAGCGTCGCGATGAAGTTCATCATTTCGAGCGGGGTCGCGAAGGCCGGATGGCGCGCCGGCGAAATGCAATCGACGCCGACCGGAACTCCGCGCGCCGCCGCGATCTCCGGCGTCACCTTGGGGCCGGGCAGAACGCCGCCATGGCCGGGCTTTGCTCCTTGCGACAGCTTGATCTCGATCATCTTGACCTGGGGGTCGGCGGCGCCCGCCGCGAAAAGCTCCGGCGAAAAGCTGCCATCCGCGTTGCGGCAGCCGAAATAGCCGCTGGCGATCTCCCAGATGATATCGCCGCCGAATTCACGGTGATAACGGCTATAGCCACCTTCGCCGGTATCATGCGCGAAGCCGCCGAGCTTGGCGCCGCGATTGAGTGCACGGATCGCGTTGGCGCTCAACGAGCCGAAGCTCATCGCCGAGATGTTGAGGAGCGACATCGCATAGGGCTGTGCGCATTGCGGTCCGCCCACGACCACGCGGAAATCGTGATCGGCGATCGCGCGCGGCGCGAGCGAGTGATTGATCCATTCATAATGATCGCCGTAGATATCCTGCTGCGTGCCGAAGGGGCGCTTGTCGAGTTGGCCCTTCGCCCGCTGATAGACAATCGCCCGCTTCGATCGGTTGAACGGGGTGCCGTCGACGTCGCTTTCGAGAAAATATTGGCGGATCTCGGGACGGACCTTCTCGAGCAGGTAGCGCAAATTGGCGAGGATCGGATAGTTGCGGCGCAGGCTGTGATGCGTCTGCGCCATATCCCAAAGGCCGAGCGCGGTGAGCCCGGCACAGAGGACGGAAAGCGCCGCCAACAGCCAGCCGAAGGATGCGAGCAAAGCAAAGACGACCATCCCCAGGGCGCATGCTGCGATCGCCAAATAGCGCATTTCCCTCCCCTCGATAGAAACCGCTGCCTAAATAAAATAGCCGGGCGTAACTTAAATTCTACGAATGCACCTTATTGCCGGGTCATGGCAGTCATGTGAAAGTAATCTGACGAGGACCACGAGGAGATAGCCATGCCATTCGATGCCGGAGGCGGCCGCCGCGGACGCCGCCCGTCGCTCAACGTGCTGGGCGGACCGCTTGAATCCTGCTCGCTGAAGCCGATGACGGGCTTCTATCGCAATGGGTGCTGCGATACCGGCCCGGAGGATGTCGGCAGCCACACCGTATGCGTCGTCACCACGGCCGAATTCCTCGCCTTCTCCAAAGCGCAAGGCAACGATCTCTCGACGCCGCTGCCCGATTACGGCTTTCCTGGCCTCGTTCCCGGCGACCGCTGGTGTCTTTGCGCGCCGCGCTGGCAAGAGGCTTTGGCCGCGGGGAGTCCGCCGCGCGTTGTTTTGCGCGCGACCCATCAGGGCGCGTTGGATTATTGCTCGCTCGCCGATCTCAAGCGCCACGCCATCGATCTGGCTTAGCCGAGGCGCCTCGCTATTCCGCCGCGGCAGGAATGTCGGGGCGACCTTCGAGGCCCCGCCGCGCCCTTTCGGCATTCGGCCCGTCGGGCGGCGCCATGGTGAACGTCCGCTCGACGCTCGTATAATCGTGATAGCCGAGCCGGGCGAGCGGCTGGATTTTCGCGACGTCGAGCCGGCCGTCGGCGGTCAGCACATCGTCGCGAATATGGACTCCGACGACGCGTCCGATGATCACGTTATTGCCGGAACTCGGCAGCCGCCCCGGCACGAATACCGACGAATAAAGACGGCATTCCATCTGGACCGGCGAGGCGGCAACCCGGCCCGGCTTGACGAGGTTCGATGGTAGCATATCGAGCCCGGCAAGAGCCGCCTCGTCGATGTCCGGCTCGACGAAAGCGGAGGTGGCATTGACCGCGTCCTTCAGTGCGAAGGTCGCCATGTTGACGACGAACTCGCCCGTCTCGGTGATGTTGCGCGCCGTATCGGTGCCGGCATGGGCCGAGATGAGGAGATGCGGCGGGTCGTAGGAAACATTCGTGAACTGACTGAACGGCGCGAGATTCGGGACACCGCTCGAACTCAGGCTCGACACCCAGGCGATCGGCCGCGGCACGCAAATCGATTTGAACGGATTGAAGCGCAAGCCGTGATTGTTGCGATCGGGCTCGTAAAACATCTTGGCGCGACCTCCCCGCGTTGAATTGTCTCCTTTTTTAACCCATTCGCGCCGCCGGCGTCATCTTGCTTGCGCGTCTCGACCGGCATCGCGATGCGGCGCAATCCGACATCGGCCGCCACGCCGGCAGCGCCCCATCGGCATGGCGTTGTCGGCGGCGCTCAGGCCTGCGAATAGCGTGGAATTCGCAGGTCCGCCGGCGATTTATCGCTCTTGCTCGCGGCCGGGCTGGGTTGCTCGCTCATGACCGCGGCGATCACGGCGGCAAGAGTTTCGAGATGGAAGGGCTTATCGAGGCGCGGGACAAAAGTGTTGGTGTCGCGGGGAATTTCCGCATACCCCGTCGCCAGAACCATGGGCAAATCAGGACGGCTCTCACGGAGCCTTGCGATGAGCTCCGCGCCGGTCATGCCCGGCATCGCATGATCGGTGATGACGAGATCGATCGGCGTTTCCGAGTGGGCGATGCCGAGCGCCTCGTCC
>CAYMNX010000603.1:0-5155 GCA_964391905.1 uncultured Rhizobiaceae bacterium | reverse complement strand
GGCGCTCGAGGCCGGCGCGACCGATTTCCTCCTGAGCCCGGTCGATCATCACGAATTCCGCGCGCGCTCGCGCAATCTTCTCACCCTTCGGCGCCAGCAGCTGCAGCTCAAGGAACGCGCCTCCGCGCTGGAGGCGCGCATCCAGGTCGAAGCCGAGCGGCACAAGGACGCGCTCAAGGAGAGCCACGAGCTGCTGCTGCGCGTCATCGACGCCGTGCCGGTGATGGTCGCGGCGACCGATCGCGAGGGCCGCTACGTCTTCGTCAACGACTGGTTCGCGCGGCGCATCGGCAAGGCCGCGGGCGAGATCATCGGGCGGACGCCGGTCCAGGTGCGCGACGATCTCAACGCGCGCGCCGCGATGGAGCGCGACCGCCGCATCATGGCGGGGCTCGACCAGCCCGCCGCGTTCGAGGAGACCTTGCTGGGCGGCCAAGGCAAGCGCCGCGTGCTGCTGACCACGAAGGCGCTGCTGCGCGATCCGTCCGGCCGTCCGGCGCTGGTGGTGACGGCCTCGCTCGACATCACCGACCGCAAGGAAGCGGAGCTCGCGCTCATCCATGCGAAGGAAGAAGCCGAGATCGCGAGCCGCAGCAAGACCGAGTTCCTCGCCAATATGAGCCATGAGCTGCGCACGCCCTTGAACGCGATCATCGGCTTCAGCCAGGTCATGGCCGACCAGCATATGGGCCCGCTCGGCAGCCAGCGTTATGTCGGCTATGCCCGCGATATCTGCACCAGCGCGCAGCATCTGCTCGGCATCATCGGCGACATCCTCGACGTCTCGAAGCTCGAAGCCGGCAAGGTCGAGCTCGATGAGGAGGAGACCGAAATCGCCACCATCATGCGCGATGTCATGCAGCTCGTCGGCGAGCGCGCGCGGGCGCTCGAGATCGGCATCGATATCGATCTCTCGGCCAATCTGCCGCGGCTGCGCGCCGATTCGCTGAAGCTCAAGCAGGTGCTGCTCAACCTCATCACCAACGCGCTCAAGTTCAGCGAGGCGGGGTCGCGCGTCCTGCTCTCGGCGCGTTTCGACGACGATAACGGCTTCCGCGTCGCGGTCGCCGACCATGGCATTGGCATGGATCAGTCGGAGGTCGAGACGGCGATCACCCGCTTCGGGCAGGTCGCAAGCCCGTGGAGCCGGCGTCACCCCGGCACCGGCCTCGGCCTGCCGCTCGCGATCGGCCTCGTCGAGCTGCATGGCGGCACGCTCACCATCGAAAGCGAAAAAGGCATCGGCACGACCGTCACCATGACGCTGCCGGCCGCGCGCGCGATCGCCACCAGCATCGCCCGCTCCGCCTGATCGTTCATGCCACAATCCGTGGCTTTTGCCGTGATCGCCGGTTACGCCGACGCGATCGGATATCTGCGCTTCAAGGCCTTTGCCGGGATGATGACGGGCAACACCGTGCTGATGGGCCTCGCCGTGTTCCATCGCGCCGATCTGCCGGTCTGGACTTACGCGATCCTGCTCGGCCTCTTCGTCATCGCCGCCGTCATCGCCTATCTCCTCCTGCCGCATGTGCCGCCCGCGACGGTGCTCGCCGCCGAGGCCCTGTTGATCGTTCTCGCCGATTTCATCCGCCCGGACTACGCGATCGCTTCGCTGGTGCTGGCGATGGGCTTGCAGAATCCGGTCGCGGCGCGCTGCGGCGTCCCGCTCAACACCACCTTCATCACCGGGGTCATTCTTCGCTTTTGCGAAGGCTTGGCCCGAGCCGTCAAGCCGCCGGTGCAGGAGCGGCGCGATTCCGTCGTCCTCTACGGCCTCGTCTGGCTCGGCTATGTGCTCGGCGCAACGCTCGGGACGGGCGTCTATGGCCGCCTGCCCTGGCCCTCGATTATTCCGGTCCTGCTCCTGATCCTCATCTTCGTGCTGGTTCGGCACCGCCCCCGCCTGGCGTAACGCCCCTATATGTCGGTGGTCGAATGCGCCGCACCATCAAGGTCTAGCTTTTTCGCGCTACAACCGGCAAATTAACCTTTGGCGCAGAGTGCTCGCGGGGAGCGAGGCTCTAGCCCTGGCCGAGGGGGAGCCGGAACCCGACGGATGGGAAAATCGCAGGAGCCGGTCCCGTTACCGGCGCGTCATTCCTTTGACGGCCGCGTCCGCGCGGCCACGATCGGGCTTGCCGTTTATGCGGTGCTGGCGCCGCTGGCCGTCGCCGCAATTCTGTCGACCGCGCTTCAGCCTGCGGGCCTTGCGTATCTCGGGCCGTCGAGCTTCCTCGTAACGCTCGCCATGACCCTGCTCGGCCCCGGCATTGCCGCCATGACCTTGGCGTTGCGCGGCCATGGCCAGGTCACGGCCGATTTCGTCAACCGCGGCGACAGCGAGCCGCAGCAGGCGATCATCCGGCTTCTCATCGCCGGGGCGATCCTCGCCTATCTCGCGGCCTTGGCGGCGCTCGACCTGGCGGGGCCGGTTCTCATGTCGCTGCTCGCCGTCGATGTCGCGGGAATGCTGAGCGCGTGGCTGCTCTTCGTCCATCTGATGGCCGAGCCCGCGCCGTCGCCGGTGCGGCGCGCGGTCGGCATGTTGAACGATGTCGTGCTCACATCGACATTGCTTCACATCGGCGGCGCTTTCACCGCGCCGTGGTTCTCGATCTATCTCTGGGTGATCCTCACCTTCGGCTTCCGCTTCGGCGTCAGGCCGCTCATCTACTGCACGATCCTGAGCATCATCGGCTTTGCCGCGGTCTATGCGACGACCCCGTTCTGGCAAGCGCAGCGGCCGCTGACGGCGGGCGTCTTTCTCGCCCTCGTGCTGCTGCCGGCGCATGCGGCGGCCTTCATCCGCAATCTGACCGCGGCCAAGGCGCAGGCCGAGGAAGCCTCCGAGGCGAAGAGCCGGTTCCTCGCCATCATGAGCCACGAGCTCAGGACGCCGCTCAACAGCGTCATCGGCATGGGCTCGCTCATCGCGCGCACCAAGCTCGATCCGACCCAGCGCGACATGCTGACGACGATGCAGCAATCGGCGCGCTCGCTCCTGGGCCTCATCAACGATCTGCTCGATCTCTCGAAGCTCGAAGCCGGCAAGCTCGCGCCGACGGTCGAGACTTTCGTACTTCATGAGGTGATGGGCGGCGCCGTCGCCATCGTCCGCCCGCAAGCCGAGGCCAAGGGCCTCGCGCTCACCCTCCGCATCGATCCGCGCCTGCCGCATGTCTATCGCGGCCTGCCGCTGCAGTTGCGGCAGGTGCTGGTCAATCTGCTTGCCAATGCGATCAAATTCACGCCCCAAGGCCATATCCACGTGACCGGCACGATGCTGGCGCGCCAGGACGAGCGCGTGCGCCTCGCCTTGGCGGTGCGCGATGACGGCATCGGCATTCCCAAAGCGGCGCAAGAGCGCATCTTCGAGGTCTTCACCCAGGCCGACGGCACGGTGACGCGCCGCTTCGGCGGCACCGGCCTGGGCCTCGCCATCGCCAAGCAGCTCATCGAGCTGATGAACGGCACGATCACCCTTGAAAGCGAGGTCGGCAAGGGCAGCACCTTCACCGTGACCCTGACGCTCGACCAGGCGCTCGGCGACGGCGTGCGCGCGCCCGACCTCGCGGGCCGCCGGCTGGTGCTCATCTCCGCCGATAACGAGCTGGCCGGCACGATCGAGGCGAAACTCAAGGCGTGGCGCGGGGAGGTGCATTGGATCGCCGATAATGAGAGCGCCCTGGGCGAGCTTGCGCTCGTCGGACGAGCCGGCAAGCCGGCGATCGTCATTCTCGACGGGCGCGACAATCCGCTGGCGGCGCTGAGCCTTGCCCATCGCTCGATGAGCGCGATGGCAACCTCGCCGCTCATCCTCTTCATCGCCGCGCCGCAAGGCGGCGAGGCGATTGCGAGCCTTGCCGCCTCGCAACTTGCCGCGGTGATCGAGACGCCGATGAGCGAGGCCGATCTCGCCAGCGCCTTGCTCGGCGTGATCGCGGGCGACGAGGCGACGGCGCAGATGCACGATTTCGCCGCCGCCGCGGCCAATGCAGCCGTGCCCGAGCCGGCGGCGAACGCGCCGGCGCGCGCGGGAATGCCGGCGCCGGCGGCCAAGCCGCTCAAGATCCTCGTCGCCGACGACAATGCCTCCAACTGCAAGATCCTGAAGGCCGTGCTCGAAAGCGCGGGCCACGAGGTCGAGGTCGTGGGCGATGGCCAGGACGCGCTCGCGGCGCTCGAGCGCATGCGCTTCGATGTCGCGCTGCTCGACGTCAACATGCCCGAGGTGAGCGGCTATGATGTGGCGCGGCTCTATCGCGTCGCGCATGGCGGCGAGTGGCGGCTGCCCATGATCGCGCTGACCGCGGATGCGACGAGCGAGACCGAGCGGCTATGCCGCGAGGCCGGGATGGATATGGTGCTGACGAAGCCGGTCGAAGCGGCGCAGCTCCTTGCCGAGATCGAGGAGATTTACGCCCGCGCCGCGCGGCCCGAGCGCATGGCCGTGGGGGCGCCGCGCGTCGTGACGCCGATCACGGTCCATCCGCGCTTTCAGCCGGAGACCGCGGCGGTGCTCGACGAGCCGACCGTCAACGCGCTCAAGAATCTCGGCGGCAGCGATTTCGTCGTCGAGGTCATCGACACGTTCCGCAAGGATGCGTGGCGGCTGATCGAGCAGCTGAAGCAGGCGGCCGAGCACGGCGATGTGCGCGCGTTTCGCGATCTGACGCATTCCTTGCGCAGCGGCGCCGTCAATGTCGGCGGCGTCAAGCTGTGCCAGACGCTCACCAGCCTGCGCGACGTCTCCTCGAAGGAGCTGAGTACCGCACAAGTCGAGAAAATCGAGAGCGAGCTATCGCGCCTCGACCTGGCGCTCGACGAGATCGTCGGCCTGCAGCGCCGCGGGTGAGGGTTATTTCGCGCTTATTCTTATTGCTTGTTCGTAAGAGGAGAAATATCAACGGCCGGAGGAGATGGAGGCGCATACGGATGATTCACCGTTTCTCCGACCATTTCCAATAGCGGCGATAAGACTTCCAGCAACCGCGTCTCTGCGTCGCTGCCATCCGAACGCAGAAGTGTCGCCTCCGGTGTAGTCGGTGCCAGAGAATCCAGTTCTCGCACGCCATCGCGTCGTGCTTCCATGCTGACTACGAGCATGGCGTGCTTCGATTGAGTGTCTTTCGGCAAGCTCGGTAAAAAAGAG
>CAYMNX010000602.1:0-3004 GCA_964391905.1 uncultured Rhizobiaceae bacterium | reverse complement strand
AATGCGAGACGAAGCGAGAGCCGGAGGTCTTTTACTGCGATGCCCTATCTTCCGAGAGCTGGCCGGCATTGGGAGCTGGTCTGACGCCCGAGCGGATCGCCAGCTTGCAAGCTGCCGGATTCGACGATCCGGATTCTGGACCGGCCCGGCCGGGACAATCTCGCGACCATCTGGGACGGCAACAAATATGTGCAATGTCGGCGCATGAGCGACCGCACCCTGCGCTGCGAAGCCGCCGGCGCCTTGATGCAGGTCTCGCTCGAACATGTGCTGACCGCGGAGCGCATCGGTCGATTGGCGGCGATGGGATGGACGCTCGATCCGAGCTTCGGCAACTACGTTCAAAGCTTCGGCCCCGACACCTCCGCCAAAGGCATCGCCGACGAGATTCTCGCCGCTTTGTCTCAAGGCTATGACGCCGACATTAAAAATGTGGAAGTCGAGACCAAGTCGATCGTCAGCGAACCGTGCCCGCCGCGGAACGGCCCATCCCAGAATCTGGCCGGCATCATCAACGATGCACCCGCGATGAGGCGCTTCGCGGTGCATGCTTGCGCCTATAAGCCGAAGAACGACCTGCCGGAGCGCAAACTCGGCCCCGACAGCACCGTCGCCGATTTGATCGCGCTTTATGCTCCGCAGGCCACGGCCGAGATTCAGCGCCTTCGCGTCAATCTACGCCGCCGCGTTTTCGTCGTCTTCGATACGGGGCTTGGCTATGTGCAATGCGAAACGCAGCGCGAGCCCGAGGGCTTTTACTGCGAGGCCCAATCGTCCGATAGCTGGCCGGCATTGGCCGCGGTACTGACGCCCGAGCGGATCGCCCGCTTGCACGCTGCCGGCTTCGCCGATCCGGGCCGCGCGCCAAACTATTCCAAAACCTATCTCGCCAGCGGGATCAGCGATGCGGCTTTGGCGGCAGAGATTCTGACGTTGCTACACGACGTCTACGGCTATTACGGCGCCAGCAAGCTGAAAGTGAAAACGGAAGAAGGCTGACGATTTTGTCAGCCTGAAGCGCGGGACACAAAGATCATTTTCTCGGCCTCGGATATCTCGGCATCAGCTTCGCTTTTGGCGGCCAGGACGGGCACGATCCTCGATGCTGAGCTGTCGCCTTCGGGATTCGAAGAATCGTCCGCGGCGATGGGCCGAAAATAAGCATCGGCCCATATGCGGACTGTTTGAGTTTCCAGCGCTCAAAAGCGAAACTTATCCGCACGTGGGGACTCACGCACATCGCCTGGGGATTGTCACTTCTTGCGATCGGCGAGCGGGAAGAGGCGGAAAGGCATCTTCAAACCTGCTGCACCCGCTTCTCGAGTGATCGGGACGATCGAATTCTCCGCCAAGCCGAAGAACGCGCATGCGCCGCGCGCTCAATCGAGGATCAGCGTCGATGAGCTACAGCTTAGACATTTATTTTAAGCCGGCGGTCCGACGAGATCGCCTGCTGCAGTATTTCGCGTCGCGAAAATATTTCGCCATTACGAGAGACAAGCTGTCTTACGAAAATCCGAATACCGGTGTCTATTTTTGGATCAAGCTTCGGCGCGCCAGAAATGTCCTGATGCAGCGGGCCGTCGCCTCTGCAGAATTTGAGATCAACTACAACCGGCCCAGCTTTTTCGGCCTTGAAGGCGAAAGAGAGTTGACCGCTCTCATCACCACCTTCCAGCCACGGATCGAGGATCCTCAGATGCACGGCATGGGAGAAGGACCTTATTCACCTGAGGGCTTTTTGCGTGGCTGGAATTTCGGCAATGTGTTTTCCGTCCATAATCGCCTATCCAGCAATCCCGCCGGGGACATCCCATCGCTATCGACGGAGACGTTGCGCGCGGTCTGGGCATGGAATGATCAGCGCGCTGAACGGAGCCGGCGCAGGCCCGGTTGCGTTGTGCCGGCCGTCAGATTCTTCCGCATCGGAGGGCGTCCTCGCCGCGTCGTCGTCTGGGAAGAGGGAAGGCCGATTTTGCTGCCGCACGTCGATCATGTCTTGGTTGGCCGGCTTACGGCGGACGAGAAACGCGTTGGTCTCGTGCCCTGGTCGGAAATTCTGGAAATCGCCCAGCGCGCCCGCTTCGACACAGCAACAGAGCCGCTCAATCTTACCTATTTCGTCACGCCGAAGCCGATTGCCGACTGGATCGCCAACATCCCCTTGATCGATTTCGAAGCGCTCTGGCGCGAGCGCCTCGCGGCGTACCAGATCATCGATGATGAGCTCATCGCCGCCGCGCGGGAGCTTCGAACAGAGCGAAGCGCCCCCGATCCCGTCTGAGGATTGAATCGCGAGACAAGTTCGACGCCCGTTTTGCCTCGCGCTCGGGATTTACGAACGTCATCGCGATGGCGCCCTTTCACTTGAAGACGAACCGTCTCGCTTCGTCGTTCCAGCCAGGATGCGCGATATGATCGAAGGCCTTCGCACGCCGAAGCGGCCACAGGAATCTGCTATGATGCTCGCAAGGAGGGCCTCATGAGCTTCCCTGCACCGAAATCACCCGTCGAGGCTCAGCCCCTCATAGCGGTTCGCAATGTTAGGGAAAGTAGTCGCTGGTACACCGAACTCCTTGGAGCAGACCCGCTTCCGGAACACGCGCACCGCGATGTGTACGATCGCATCTCGTGCGCCGGTCGGTTGCTTCTTCAACTGCACGCTTGGGACGAGGAAGATCATCCCAACCTCGTCAACGCAGAGGGGGCGCCGCCGGGGCACGGCGTCGTGCTGTGGTTTCAGGTGGACGATTTTGACTCGGCCGTGGAGCGAGCTCGTGGCTTGAGAGCCGAGATTATCGAAGAACCGCACATCAATCCCGCGCCCGGGCACCGAGAGATTTGGCTCCGCGATCCCGACGGTTATGTGGTGGTCGTTGCCAGTCCGGACGGTGAATGTGGTTCGTGATATCTGCGCGGTCGACAACTTCGCTGGAAATGCCGTCCCCGCCCCTTCTTCATGCGCCTGCTAACCGCCCGGGTGAAGACCCGGCGCCTCCTGGCC
>CAYMNX010000601.1:0-16680 GCA_964391905.1 uncultured Rhizobiaceae bacterium | reverse complement strand
TCCCGGTTACAGCGTCTATGCCGCGAGCAAGGCGGCGCTCCACGCATTCGCACGCGGGTGGCTCAACGAACTGAAGGGCAGGCATATCCGGGTGAACGTGCTGCACCCGGGGCCGATCGCCACACCGATGCAGGACCAAGTTCTCACCGAGGAGGCGAAGCGAATGTTCGAATCCCTGATCCCGCGAGGAAAGATGGGTCGTCCCGAGGACATTGCGGCGGCCGCGCTGTTTCTTGCTTCAGGCGATTCGAGCTTCGTGAATGGGGTGGAATTGTCTGTCGACGGCGGCTTCTCGGCCATCTGAACGGCCGGGAATCAATATCAACGCGGATCGGAGAACGTCATGAGCCATGCGATTGTAGGATTCGGCGCAGTAGGCCAGGCGCTCGCCCGCGCCTTCGCCCGTAAGAACATCAAGGTGGCCGTCGCGAGCCGCCGGCCGCCCGAGGCGTTGGCGCCGCAGGCTCGGGCGATTGGACCCACGGTCGTCGCCACGTCGCTGCGAGATGCGGTCGAGGCCGACACGATCATCTTGGCGGTCCCTTTCGGGGCGCATCGCGAGGTTGCGAAGGCCCTGCCGAGCTGGAAAGGCAAGACGGTCATCGACACGATGAACGCGTTAGTTCCCGTTGAAGAGCTGGACGGTCTCCCGTCCACCGCCTTCGTCGCGAAGGCGTTCACCGGCGCCAAGCTCGTGAAAGGTTTCAATCACCTGGTCGCGGCCACTCTGGCTGCCGATCCGATCGTCAAGGGCGGCCACCGGGTCGTCTTTCTATCGAGCGACGACGAGGACGCGGCCGCTCGCGTGGCGGATTTGGCCAAACACCTCGGGTTCGCACCCGTCACGCTGGGAAAGCTCAACGAGGGTGGCGCGCTGGTGCACGCACGCGGCCGCATGTGGGGTTCGCTCATCTTCCAGGATTTGTTCAAGAAGGAGCGGTAATCGATGGACGATCGCGTGTTTTGGCCCGAGAAGTACGATCCCAAACGTCGGCCATCGATGCGCTCAATGACATCGACGTGAAGCCCATGAAGATCCGAATCATCATCGCCACGACCTGCGCGGCATTCGCCTTCTCGATGGCCGGCCCCGTACTCGCAGCCTCATGTCGTATTGGGTTTAAGCCCGGAAGTGCCGACCAGCGCGCACACGACCGGTGAGTATCCGGGAGCGGATGCGGCCGACCGCCATTTTGAACCTCCCTGCGCCAACCGGGTCGGAGACGAATGGGTTCCAGACAGCCCCAAAAGAACCGACTCGTTGAGCTAATGGCCGCGCCCTCGCCGTTTTTATCGACCTCAAGGCTGGGCGGTTCACGGGATTATTTTATCCGCGCCGCCGCTTCCTTGATCAGATCGAGCCGGTCATAGGCCTTGGCGTCGAGATCGGCCTTGATGAGTCCCAACTCCTTCTGCGCATGAATGTTCTTGGTGACGGCGTCGATATCGGTAAGGCCATTGGGATCGCGATAATTATCCTCTTTCGTGAAGAGCCAATCCTGCATCGTGGCCGCCGGAATTTTGGTGAAATCGGCAACGTATTTCACCGCCGCGTCGTGATTCTTTGGATCGAGATACCAGTGGATCGACCGCACGTAATCCTCGAGCATATCGACCATCGCGGCGCGGTTCTTCTCGAGGAAGCCCTGACGTGCGGTCCAGAAGGAGAGCGCGACATGGCCCATCGCATCGGCGGTGGTGAAGAGAATGCGCGTCTTCGCCTTGAATTCGGGATCGCGTGACCACGGCAGGCTGGCCGGCACGAGGTCAGCCTTGTGCTCGAAGAGGACCGATTTCATATTCGGAAAGGCGACCTCGATGACGCTGAAATCGCGCTTATCGATCATGCCGTGCTTCAACATCATCGTCTTCATGATCATGTCGAGCCCGCCGCCGATGCCGTTCGTCACCAGCACCTTGCGCTTGAGATCCTCCACTTTCTTGTAAGGCGAATCCTTCAGCACCGCGAAATCCGCCGTGCCGTAACCGGGAACGCCCCATTGGATCTCGTCGGCGATGATCCTGAGATCGCTCATCCGGGCATTCTCGACCGCAAGGCTGAAGGAAGAAAAGCCGAGCGCCGCCGTGTCGATCTCGCCCGATTGCAGCGCCGTGATCTGCAGCGGCGAGCCTTGGAAATGAATCGGCTCGATGGTGTAGGACTTGCCGTAATGCACGGCGATGCCGTCCTTGGGAAAAAGGATCGGCACGAGCGAGGCCGGCGCCGCGATCCAGCCCATGCGGATCTTGAGCGGATCGGCTCTCGCCGTATTGCTTACGCCCAGAACCGCGGCCAGCGTCGCGGCAATTCCCAGCGCCAAGGATTTTCTAAGATGCATGTGACGGCCCCTCCCCTCGATGTCTCGTTATGAATTCGGAGGCTATCACAATCGCAACGCCGCCGGCTTCCCCGATATGGCACTTGACTTATACGTCGGTGAATATATCTTAAGATATATCATTAAACAGATTGGACTTGCTTTTCATGCATCATCATTTTGGAAAGGCTTGGAGATTCGGGCAGCGCGCCATGCGCAGACACGGTCATGGACGGTATGGATACGGCCCCTTTGCCGCCGGCTTCGCGGACGGG
The DNA here is from genome assembly GCA_964391905.1 of uncultured Rhizobiaceae bacterium. Lineage (GTDB taxonomy): Bacteria > Pseudomonadota > Alphaproteobacteria > ATCC43930 > CGMCC-115725 > CAIKMD01. The sequence goes on along the minus strand of CAYMNX010000601.1, from coordinate 14,087 downwards.
ACGGGAATGGGCGGCGGCGGCTTCCGCACCGGGCGAAAGCTGGGCGCGCGCGATCTGCAGCTCGTCATCCTGACCTTGCTCAGGGAAAAGCCGCATCACGGCTACGAAATCATCAAGGCCCTGGAAGAGCGGTCGGGCGGCTTCTACGTGCCGAGCCCGGGCATGGTCTATCCCGCGCTGACCTATCTCGAGGAGGTTGGGCAGGCAGAAGTCGAGAGCGAGGGCACGAAGAAGCTCTACCGCATCACCGAAGCCGGCCTCAAGCGGCTCCAGGAGGATCAAGCGGTCGCGGACGCCATTCTGACGCAGCTCGAGCGCATCGGCCGCAAGATGGAGCGGGTGCGTGAGGTCTTCGCCGGCGAGGCCGCCGAAGAGGAAATGGCGCAAAGCGTGCGCGCGGCGCGGCACGAGCTGCGCAGCCTGTTGCGTGAGCGGCGTCATGCCTCGCCCGAGGAGCAGCAGCGCATCGCCGATATCTTGAAGCGCGCAATCGACGAGATTCGCGGCAAGTAACAGGTCACCGCACCCCTTCACAACTTCGTAAGTCCCGAATGGCGCCGCGATCTTCGGCTTGGGATTGCGGCGCCGTTATGGCAACTTCTTCTCTCGTATCCAAAAATTGGACCATGAGGGGAGGTCATCGATGCGGAAACTCAAAGGCGCAGTTGCGATGGCGGGCGCGGTCGTCACTTTGGTCGCGCTGCACGTCACCACGGTCGAGGCGGCCGTCAAGGTCGAGACCGTCGACTACAAGCAGGGCGATACGACGCTCGAAGGCTGGCTCGCCTATGACGACGCCAAGCAAGGCAAGCGACCGGGTGTTGTCGTGTTTCCAGCCTATTACGGCCCCTCGAAGCACGAGCATGAGGTTGCCGAGCGGCTCGCAAAGATGGGCTATGTCGCCTTCGTCGCCGATGTCTACGGCAAGGGCGTGCGCCCGAACACGCCGCAAACCGCCGGCGCCGAATCAGGGAAATACATGAAGGATCGGCCGCTTCTCTTGGCGCGCGCGCAGGCCGCCTTCAACCAGTTGCGCGGGAATGCAATGGTCAACACGGCCAAAATCGTCGCCATCGGCTATTGTTTCGGCGGCGCGGGCGCACTCGATCTGGCCCGCAGCGGCGCACCTTTGGTCGATACCGTGACCTTCCACGGCGCGCTACCGACGCCGACACCCGAGAACGCCAAGAACATCAAGGGCCACGTCTTGGCGCTGCACGGCGCGGCCGATCCGATCGTCGGTCCGCAAGCGGTCGCGGGCTTCGAGAAGGAAATGACCGACGCCAATGTCGATTGGCAGGTCGTGCTCTATGGCGGCGTGATGCACGCCTTCACCGACCCCTATCTCGGCACCGATCCGTCGCACGGCACGAAATACGATCCGGTCGCTGACAAGCGCTCCTGGCAGGCCATGACGGATCTGTTCAAGAACACGCTCTGAGCCGCTATTCCGCCGCCCCGCTCTTTGCTGCGGGGCGCCAGCGCAGAATGGGCTTGCGCGCCGCCGTCACCTCGTCGAGGCGGCGGCGCGGTGCGCGATGCGGCGCCGATTGGAAGAATTGGGTGTCGTGGTTCTTCGCGCGCTCGGCCAGATCGCGCATCGCCGCGATGAAGCGATCGAGCGAGTCCTTGCTCTCATTCTCGGTCGGCTCGACCAGAAGCGCGCCATGGACGACGAGGGGGAAATACATCGTCATCGGATGGTAGCCCTCGTCGATCAAGGCCTTGGCGAAATCGAGCGTGGTGACGCCGGTCGCATCGAGAAAACGATCGTCGAACAGCACCTCATGCATCGAGAGGCCCGCGAAAGAGGGCGTCAGAATATCCTTGAGGCTCGCGAGCAGATAATTCGCGTTCAGCACCGCATCGCCGGAGACTTGGGCGAGCCCGTCGCCGCCATGGCTCATCAGGAAAGCGAGCGCGCGCACGAACATGCCCATCTGCCCGTGAAACGCCTTGATGCGGCCGAGCGAGGCCGCGGCTTCGCCGGTTTTATCCTCAATCAGACGGAAGCCGTCCTTGTCATGAATAAGCCACGGCACCGGCGCAAAGCGCGCGAGACTATCGGCCAGCGCGACCGGCCCGCTGCCCGGCCCGCCGCCGCCATGCGGCGTCGAGAAGGTCTTGTGCAGATTCATATGCATGCAATCGATGCCGAGATCGCCCGGCCGCACGCGGCCCAAGAGCGCGTTGAGATTGGCACCGTCGAGATAGAAGAAGGCGCCGGCGGCATGAACCGCCTCGGCGATCGCCAGCGACTGATCCTCGAAGAGCCCGCAGGTATTGGGATTGGTCAGCATGATCGCCGCGACATCGGGACCGAGCTTTGCCTTGAGTGCCGCGAGATCGACGCGGCCGCGCTCGTCGCCCGGAATCGGATCGACGGCGTAGCCGCAAGAGGCGGCGGTCGCGGGGTTGGTGCCATGCGCCGATTCCGGCACGAGCACGCGGCTCCTCTTCTCGCCGCGCGCAGCGAGCGCCGCTTTGATGCACATCATGCCGCAGATCTCGCCATGCGCGCCGGCCGCAGGCGAAAGCGCGATCGTCGGCATGCCGGTGATGGCCTTGAGCCAATGCGCGAGCCGATCCATGACCTCGAGCGCGCCTTGGACGCTCGCCACCGGCTGCAGCGGGTGAAGATCGGCGAAGCCCGGAAGCCGCGCGACCTTCTCGTTAAGGCGCGGATTGTGCTTCATGGTACACGAGCCGAGCGGATAGATGCCGGTGTCGATCGAATAATTCTTCTGCGAGAGCCGCGTGAAATGCCGAATCACCTGCGGCTCGCTGAGGCCGGGCAAGCCGATCTTGCCCTCTCGCCGCGTGCCGCCGAGGCGATCGGCAACTTTCGGCGGGTCCGGCAGATCGACGCCGCTTCGCCCTTCCCCGTCTTGCTCGAAGATCAGCGGCTCGTCGGTCTCGAGGCTGCGGCCGCCGCCCGCGGCCGGCGCGAAACCGGAGACGGCCTTGCTCCAATCGCTCATCGAAGCGCTCCCTGGAGGGCGACGACGAGCGCCTCGATATCCGCATCGGTGGTGAGCTCGGTCGCCGCGACCAGCAACGCATCGGCAAGATCGGGACGATCCGGCATCAAGCGACTCACCGGCACACCGGCGAGGAGTTGACGCTCGGCAAGCCGCTCGACGAGCGGCGCCGCCGGTTGCCCCAACCGCAAGGTGAACTCATTGAAGAAGGTATCGTTGAGCAAGGTTACTTTCGGTATGTGCGAGAGCCGCTCGGCGAGCTGCACCGCCTTGGCATGGTTGAGCTCGGCGAGGCGACGGAACCCGACCTCGCCCAAGAGCGCCATGTGAATGGCGAAAGCGAGCGCGCAAAGGCCCGAATTGGTGCAGATGTTGCTGGTCGCCTTCTCGCGGCGGATATGCTGCTCGCGCGCCGACAAGGTCAGCACGAAGCCGCGCCTTCCTTCGGCGTCGCGGGTCTCGCCCGCGAGCCGGCCGGGCATCTGGCGCATGAATTTCTCGCGCGTCGCGAAGAGGCCGAGATAGGGCCCGCCGAAATCAAGCGCGTTGCCGATGGACTGGCCCTCGGCCGCGACGATATCGGCGCCCATCGCGCCCGGCGGCTTGATGAGGCCCAGCGCGACGATTTCGGTTGTGACCATGATCAGCAAGGCCCCGGCGCGATGACATGCCGCGGCGAGCTCGCTGTAATCATCGATGCCGCCGAAGAAGCCCGGATTCTGCACGACGACGCAAGAGGTCGAGGGATCGATCGCGCCTATAAGATCGGCGTTCGACCAATCGCGCTGCGCCGCCGTCTCGAAGCCGTTGAAGCGCGCGTAGGTCTCGACGGTCGCGCGATAATGGGGATGGAGATTGCCCGCGAGCACGGCGCGCTGCCGATGCGTGATGCGATTCGCCATCATCACCGCCTCGGCGGTCGCGGTCGCGCCGTCATACATCGAGGCGTTCGCCACCTCCATCTCGGTAATGAGCGCGACCTGGGTCTGGAATTCGAACACCGATTGCAGCGTGCCCTGCGCGATCTCCGGCTGGTAGGGCGTGTAGGAGGTCAGAAACTCGCCGCGCTGAACCAGGTAATCGACCGCCGCGGGCACGTGATGGCGATAGGCGCCGGCGCCGAGAAAGGAGGGCACCGTGCCGGGCGAGAGGTTCTTCCCCGCAAGCTGCGCGAGCTCGCGCTCGATCTCGAGCTCGCCCAGCCCCTTCGGCAGATCGAGCGGGGTCTTGAGGCGCACCCCATCGGGCACGTCGCGAAAGAGCGCATCGACGCTCTCGGCGCCAACGACGCCGAGCATCGCGCGGCGATCGTCGTCGGTCAGCGGCAAAAAGCGCATCAATGCTGTTCCGCGATGAATTTCTGGTAGGCGCCTTCGTCCATCAGCTCGTCGAGCTCGGCCTTGTTCGCGAGCTTCAGCTTGAAGAACCAGCCGGCGCCCATCGCATCCTTATTGACCTGTGCCGGATCGCCATCAAGCGCCGTGTTGGTCGCCGTGACCTCGCCCGAGACGGGGGCGTAGATCTCGCTCGCCGCCTTCACCGATTCGACGACGCCCGCCTCCTTCCCCTTCTCGACGCGCTTGCCGATCTCGGGCAGCTCCACATAAACGATGTCGCCGAGCTGGTCCTGGGCGAAATCGGTGATGCCGATTGTCGCCTCGTCGCCCTCGACGCTGACCCATTCGTGATCCTTGGTGTAGCGGATGGTGCTCATGAGGCCCTTGGCGCTGATGATGAATGATAGCGGTGCGGAATAAAGGGCAGCTTCGCGATGCACGCGGCCCGCGTCGCGCCGCGCAGGACGAGGCCGATCGCGGTTCCGGGCGCGGCGTGGGCCGCGGCCACATAGCCCATCGCGATCGCGCCATCGACCGAGGGGCCGAAGCCGCCGCTGGTGATCCGTCCGATCACCGTGCCCGCGGCATCGACGACCGGCGTTCCGGCGCGCGCGATCTGCCGCCCCTCAGGCTTGATGCCGACGCGGCGGCGCGGGACACCTTCGGCCAATTGCCACACCAGGGTCGCGGCGCCAAGAAAGCCGCCGTCCTTGCGGCGGCGCGGCTGGATGGTCCAGCCGAGATCGGCCTCGATGACGCTGGTGCTCTCGTCGATATCGTTGCCGTAAAGGCAAAGCCCCGCCTCGAGCCGCAGCGTATCGCGCGCGCCGAGACCGGCCGGCGCCACCTCCGGCTCTGCCAGCAAACGCTGCGCAAGCGCGGTGGCGGCCGCAGCGGGGACCGATATCTCGAATCCGTCTTCGCCGGTATAACCCGAGCGCGTGACATGACAGCGCACGCCGGCGATCTCGACGATCGCGGCGCTCATGAAGGAAAGCGCCGCGACTTGCGGCGCAAAGCGCGTCAGCACCGCTTCCGCTTGCGGCCCTTGCAGCGCCAAGAGCGCATGATCGTCGAGATAGTGCACCGCCACTGCGCCGAGATGACGGCGCAGATGATCGAGATCCGCGTTCTTGCGCGCGGCATTGACGACGAGCCGCAGCGCGTCGCCATCCTTTCCGACCATGAGGTCGTCGAGAATGCCGCCCTCATCGTTGGTGAAGACGGTATAGCGCACGCGGCCCGGCGCCAGCGCCGCGATATCGGCGGGCACGAGTCGCTCGAGCTCCGCGACGACCTGCGGCCCCGCGAGCATGACCTGCCCCATATGGGAGACATCGAAGAGCGATGCTTTGGCACGGGTATGAAGATGCTCGGCGACGATGCCGCTCGGGTACTGGACCGGCATGTCGTAGCCGGCGAAGGGAACGAGCTTGGCGCCGAGACTTTGGTGCAGCTCGTAAAGCGGCGTGCGCGCGCGTGGTTCGACGGTCATCGGCTCCGAGAGCGGTTCCTTTTAACCGGAAAACCCGGCGACCCTAACACCGCGTCCTTGCGAAGACCAGCGGCGTTCCATATCTCGACTCGGGCTGCGGCAAATCAACCGATCTCGTAATCATCAACGTCGTAGCCGAGCTCTTCGAGTCCGTCCTCGAGATAGTCGCCAAGCGTCGGCATGCCGATGAGATAATCGGCCGATTGGGGCTGATGCCGCTCCGTTGCGAGCGTGCACGCCTCGTCCCACTCCGCGCGGCTGAAGTCGCCGCGACCGACCCAGGCGATCGCGATCAGATCGATGACCTCGTCCTCGTTGAGGCCGTTGATCGCATCGCGCAACTCTTGAAACGTCGCGTCGTCGCGATAGTCCTCGAGGATCGCCCGCTCCTGATCGTCGGGACCGTCGGAGCCGATTTCGAGAAATTCCGGCGCAACCTTCGCGTCGAACTCCCGCGCTTTCGTGGCGATAAACGCGACTTTCTCCGGATTGATTTCGAGCTCGACGGGATCATCCGGCGATTCATCGATGATCGGCATGCGTCACTCTCCTCTTGCCCGCCTTCCCGCGGGGTATGTGGCCCCGCCCCGGGGCGTTTCCATGGCCCTTGCGAAAAACGGCGCGCCCTCGGATTGGCTCCCGGCCGCCGGCCTATTTGATTGCGACCAAAGCCACTTCATTGACACCGCTGCAGGCGAGCGCGAGACCGCTCTCGTCCCGCGTCGGCACTATATTGCGAACAACGCCGCCGCCCGAGGGGATGGTCCAGGTCTGGAACTTTTGCGTCTTCGGGTCGAAGCGCACGAGCGTGTTCGGCTTCACCCCGGACTCGCTGTACCAGATGACGTCGTGCAGCGCCGTCATGCCATAGGGCAGCGATTTGGGACCGCCCGGCGAGGGCCATTCGGTCACCGTGGCGGTCTTGGGATCGAGGCGCCCGAGATAGCCGCGGCCGTAATCGGAATACCAGATGGCATCGTCGCTCGTGATCGCGATGCGGCGCGGCCGTGCCGCCGCATTCGGCAGGACATATTCATGGATCTCCATCGTCGCGGGATCGATGCTGCCGATCTTGTTGGCGCCGAATTCGTCGAAGAACGGCACGCCCTTGGAGCTGATCACCATGCCATAGGGGAGCGATTTCGGCGTCGGCGAGGTGACGAGCTTGATCTCGCCGCTTTTTGGATCGAGCCGTCCCAGCATATTGGCGCCTTGCACCGTGAACCAAAGAACGCCCTTCTGATCGAATTGCAGCGTGTGCGGATCCTTGGCTTTGGGATCGGGCATCGCATATTTCGTCACCTCGCCCGTCTTCGGGTCGAGCTTGCCGATATAGGCGCCGAAATTCGCCGTGTACCAGACATGGCTGTCCGGCCCCCAGATAATGCCATGCGGGCCCGAATTGGGCGGCAGATGATACTCCTTGATCGTGCCGGTCTTTGGATCGAGATGGCCGATCACATTGGCGAATTGCCCCGAATACCAGAGGCTGCCATCGGGCGCGGCCATCGGATCATGCGGGCGCGAGCCCGGCGTCGGCACCGGCCATTCCCTGATCGACACATCCGCGCTGCCCGGGATCACGATCGCCGCCGGGCCCGGCCTTTCCGGGAAACTCTTCGCGAGGTAGTCCGTCACCGTTTTTGCCTGATCGGCATCGAGCGGCGCGCCGATATTGACCATCATCGCGATCACGTTGCGCCAATCTTGCGGCGTGTAGCCGGAATTGGCGATGCGGCCGATCTGATGGCAGCCGGTGCAGACGGTCTCGACTGTCTCCTTGCCCGGCCCGTCGGGAAGCCGCGCTTCCTCGGCCAGCGCCGGAAGCGCAATGGCCGCCAGCAACGCAGCCGAGAGTGACCAGAATATCTTGCTCGACATCTTCCCTCCTGAGGCCGCCGCCGCGACCTCGCGCAAAGATGTTGCGAGCGCTTTCAGCGCTTCTTTTGTGCCAGCGCGCGTGCCGATTGCGCGAGGAAGTCGGAGAGGCGTTTACGCACCGCCGCTGCCTGCGCCGGTGTCCAGTCGCGGAAGCCGCGACCGGTCGCCATGCCGAGCTCGCCTTTCTTCACCTTCTCTTCGAGATAGGGATGCGGGCCCGGCGTGCGATCGAGATCAGGGATGAGCGTCTTGTGAATGTCGAGTGTCAAATTGAGGCCGACGAGGTCCGATTGCTCCAGCGGCCCCAGCACCGCCATGCGCGCGCCGAACCCCTCCTTCACCACCGTATCGAGCGTCTCCGCGTCGCAGACGCCGTCCGCGACGAGCGCAATCGCTTCGCGCTTCAGCGCATGCTGCAGGCGATTGCCGATGAATCCCGGAATGTCGCGGCGGACATGGACCGGCTCCTTGCCGACCGCGCGGAGGAGCGCGATCGTCTTCTCGACCGTCGTGAGTGCAGTGTCCGTCGCCTGCACCACCTCGACCAGCGGAACGAGGTGTGGCGGATTCCAATAATGCGTGCCAACGACGCGCGATTTATCCGCGACCGCGTCGCCGATCTGGCCGATCGGAATCGCCGAGGTGTTGGTGCAGAGGATGGCTTGAGGCTTCGTCGTCGCGCCGAGATTCCTGAAAATCGCGCGCTTCACCTCGAGCTTTTCGGGGCCGGCTTCGAAAACGAAATCGGCATCGGCCACCGCCGCGGCGAAATCGTCGTGATAGCTGACATTCGCCTGTCCCGCCGGGTCTTGCGCCAACAGCGTGAAGATCGCGGCGATGCGATCCGGAGCCGAGCTGAGGATCTTCGCATCGGGATCATGGAGCGCGACCTTGTGGCCGGCCGCGGCGAAGATCTGCGCGATGCCGTGCCCCATGAGGCCGGCGCCGATGACGGCGATGCGCTCGGTCATCGCGGATCAGCCGGCGGTGAAGCCGCCATCGACATAGATGACCTGGCCGGTGGTGAAGTCGGAGGCCGGCGCGAGCAGATAAAGCGCCATGCCCATGAGATCCTCGACCTCGGCGAGCCGGCCCAAGGGAATGCGCGAGAGGGAGCGCGCCCGCGTCGCCTGGCCGAGCTCGTCATCGCCATACATCCAGGCGGTGAGCTTCGAGCGGAAGACGGTCGGCGCGATCGAATTGACGGTGATGCCGTGCTTTGCCCATTCGGTCGCGAGCACGCGGGTCAGCGCATCGGTCGCGCCTTTCGAGGCGCAATAGCCGGTATAGCCCGAGATATTGCCGTGGCGCCCGCGCACCGACGACATCATCAGCATCTTGCCCTTGACCTTCGAATTGATCCAATAGGTGCCGACGGCCTTCGCCATGAACCATTCGCCGCGGACATTGGCATCCATCACCGCCTGCCAATCCTCGTATTTCAGCTCATGGATGAAGCCCGCTTTGTTGTAGCCCGACGCGACCACGAGCTGATCGACCTTGCCATAGGCATCGAGCCCGGCTTTCAGCATCGCCTCGGCATCCTCGAGCGTGTCGGGCCGGCGATAGACGAGCGTCGCCTTGCCGCCGAGGCTCTTCACCTCATCCGCCACGGCATCGAGCTCGCCTTTGGAGCCCGAGGCGAGGGTGAGATTGACGCCGAGCGAGGCAAGCATCAGCGCGCAGCCGCGGCCGAAAGCGCCCGAGGCGCCGGTGATGAGCGCGGACTTGCCGCGCACATCGAACATCGAGAGCGGGTTCTTCAAAGTTTCCGAGATCATGGCGCCACCTTCGTGTTGGAGACGATGACCAGCATCGTTGCGACGTTATTGCCGCGATTCTCGACCGTGCGCACTTCCTTGGGCGCGATATGAACGGAATCGAGCGGACCCAGCACGACCGTGCCCTGCTCCGTCGTCACCGTGATCTCGCCATCGAGGACCATATAGACGCGCTCGTAATCGGAGGCGCTTTTCTCGGCCTTGCCGCCGGGAAGATAGTGCGAGAGGCCGGTCCAGAAGGTGCTGGTCTTCGTCGCTTCCTGGCCCTGAAGCCGCAACGCGCTCACATCGAAATGGTTCGCGGCCTCGTAGCGCTTCGCATCCTTGAATTTCGTGACCTGCATCTTGGCCTCCGCTCACCAGCGCTCGATGCGGAATTTTTGCGCCGGGTCGATCACCGCAATGATGCGGATGCCGCAGCCTTCGCCCTCGGGCCAGCGCCAGGGGAAGCACATGAAGGTGCAGCGCTTGCCCGTCACCTTGTCGATATCGCCATTGACATTCTCGATGCCGGGGATGCCGTTCGTCATCAGCACCTTGTGCGAAGGCTCCCAATAGGGGAAATCGTCGATGATATGGCGGCCCGTCTCGGCGAAATACTCCTCATCGAGATGGGGCTGCGCCGGGCCCGGCCCGTGCGGCCCCAGGAAGGTGCCGAGCGGATGATCGAGCGCCTGCACATCGACGCCGACGAGCTTCACCTTCTTCGCGACGAGCCATTCCGCCGCGGCTTTGTAGAGGCCGGGCGAGTAGGCGAAGTAATCGGGATTGTCGCCCCAATTGCGATGGCTGCCGGTGTTGATCATGACGATATCGCCGGGCTGGATCTTGGGCTGCGCCTTCTCGAGATCCTCGGGCGTGATCACGCCCCATTTGCCCTGGGGGATCGAGACGACGACGCCGGTGCCGAAGAAGCGCCAGGTCTCGTAATCGGTGATAAAGGGCGTGTTCTCGAGCACATGGATCGGCGCGTCCATATGCGTGCCGCGATGCATGATGCCCTCATATTCGAGGACCTGCAGCCCGTCTTTCGCGTGGAACTCCTTCACCCGAATGTTCATGTTCGCCTTGGACGGCCATTGCGGCATTCCATGCTTCCATTCGGTGCTGAGATTGTAGAATTCGAGGCCGGTCGTATCCGTTTTTGGCATGATGCGTATTCCTTGATGAATCGTTCAGCCGACCACGCGCTCGCCCGATTCGATCCGGTAATTGCCGGTCGAATCGAAGATCGCGACGAGGCGGATGACGCAGGCATCGCCGTCGCGCCAGAACCACGGATAGGCGTGGAACGTCGCGCGCCGGCCGGTTACTTCATCGAGATCGCCGCCGACATTCTCGATGGTCGGAATGCCCGCCTTCAGCAGCACCTTATGCGCCGCATTCCATTCGGGGAAATCCTGCTTTGCCTCGCGGCCGGTCGCGTCCTTGTATTGCTTCGGCAGCTCTTTGATCTGCGGCCCGTTGCGATGCGGGCCGAGCGAGGTCGCGAGCGGATGATCGACCGTCGCGGTATCGACGCCGACGAGCTTTACATTCTTCGCCGCGAGCCATTCCGCGGCCGCCTTGGAAAGACCCGGCGCATGGCCGAAATATTCCTGACTGTCGGCGTAGCGATGATGCCACTCCGTATTGATGACGACGATGTCCTGCGCCTCGATCGCGGGCGTTGCCTTCTCGAGATCGGTCGGCGTGATCAGCTCCCATTTCTTCTTCGGGATGCCGAGAACGACGCCGCTGCCGAAGAAGCGGTCCATCGCAATATCGCCGATGCCCTTGGCGCCTGGCACGAGATGGATCGGCGCGTTCACATGCGTCGATACATGCATGATCGCCGTGATCTTCTGCGTCATCACGCCATGCTTCGCATGATAGGTGATGCGCTCGAGCTTCACATCCTCATAGCCGGGGAAAGTCGGCGAGTTGTAGCCCCAGCGATGAGAAAGCTCATAGAATTTCAGACCCGAGACTGGGTCGATGATCGCAGGCATCGTGGCGTTTCCGTCGTGGTTCTTGGGCAAACCGATTGGGGGCAGTCTATCAAATCGCGAAACGGTGGGAAACGCGAAACGCGGGCCGCCGGCACTCGGTATCAGATATTATCAATATCTGATATTTCCTCAAAATGCAATTCAGCCGCGGCGCGGCGCTCGGCGAGGCTCCGAGCGGCTCGCCCGCGCGAGGCGCCGCATTAACTCTTTCGTCGTATCGAGCAGGCGCTGGCGCAGCGCGGCTTCATTGAAAAGCGCACAGCGCCGCGCCGGACCGACGATGGTGACGCTGCCCTGGGCGGTGCCGTCGCCATTGAGGAGCGGCGCCGCAAGGCCGATCTGGCCCGGTACCAGCAAGGCCTCGGTGCGCGAGGTGCCTTCGCGCTTCAATTCATTGAGTGCCTTCCTGAAGCTTGGCCAATCGCGCCCCAGAAGATCGCGGTCGGGGTCGCCGGCATGGCGATCGAAGATGCGCTTTTGCCGCGCCGGCTTCTGGAAGGCGAGCGCGATGCGCGCGGTGGAGGAGCGAAAAAGCGAGGTTACTTGGCCGCGGCCATAGCGCGGATCGCCGACGCCGGTCGGATTGCGCTCATAGACGTTGAGCACCTGATCGTTGAGCCAATAGCTCACCAGCACGATGAGCCCCGTCTCTTGCGCCAGATTCTGCAACAGATCGCCGCCGACGCGCTCCAAGGGATCGGTGCGCCGCATCTGATAATCGAGCGTGACGATGCGCGGCCCGAGCGTGTAGCTGCCGCCCGGAAGCCGCGCGAACAGCCCCGCGCCATAAAGCTCGCGCACATAGCGATAGGCGGTCGGCAACGACACTTTCAGCTTCTTCGCGATCTCCTCGGGCGTCCACGACATCTTCTCGTCGGTGACGAGCTCCAAGACCGCGATCATCTTCTTGAGGCTGGACATGGGCGATGTGGAACGAGATTATCATATTTTGACAGTCGCGCAAAACGCACCGCAGCGAGCTATCTGTCACCCTCAAGCACGTGGGGATAGTTCGCTCTATCCCATTCATCCGTGCGGAAAAGCACCTTTCCTGACGTAACAAGCTTGTCGGTGGAACGATACGCACGCGCCTCTAATTCAACTTCAGCTCCCGGCCATGCCCCGAGGTGAAAATGCTCACTCTTTTCGCTGAGAGCTTGTAGCTCCCGAATAAGGAGGTTGCGGCCCTCATCATTGACCCAAATCTCTAATTCGCCGTTCGATGTGAGATTGATGGTGATGCGTGGTTTCACGAGGCACCCTCCAAAGCCCATGATCGAGCCATGATACTCGAGCGCTACCGCAAATGCCCCGAGGCGCGCAGGATGAAAGCGAGGACTTGCGCCACCGCCCGGTAGAGATTCTCGGGGATCTCGTCTTCGAGCTCGACCTTCGAGAGCGCTTCGGCGAGCTCGGCATTCTCTTCGATCGGCACGCCGCTCGCGGCGGCGGTGTCGATGATTTTCTCCGCGACCGCGCCGCGCCCGGTGGCGACGACCCGCGGCGCCCGCGGCTTCTCGTAGCGCAACGCGACGGCGAGGCGCGGCTTTAGCTGATCGCTCATGAGGCGCTGTCGAGAAAATGTCCGGCGCTCGCCGCCGCCTGGCGCGGCGCGCCGGCATGGAATGCCACCTCCGCGACGAAATTCGCATCCGTCAGCGAATTCGCAAGCAGCTTCTCGTGCTGGCGCAGCCGCGCGACGCTCTCTGCGCGCTCGGCCCAGAGCGAAACCCAGGTACGGTCGCCGGCGAGAACGATCTGCGCGTGTACCGGCCCCATCGGCTCGACATCGAGCGAGAATTGCGCGCGCCAAATCCGTGCTAGCGCGCCCCTGCTGCCGCTCTTGCTGCCGCCGTCGCGGCTGATCTTGAATTGCGCGACCGCCGTGCCCTGCGGCGTCGCGAAGGGAATTTCGAACATCCATTGCGGATTCTGGGCGTCGTGATGCGTCGTGCCTTGCGTCGATATCGGCAGCGATGCGATCTGCAGCAGCTCTTGATGGGCAAGCGCGGCATTCGTCTCGCGCAAGAGCCGATTGCCGACGGCAACGGGATCGGCGTTCATGGGCAGCGTCGAAGGCACGGCAGGCTGCGCCGCGATCGGTCCGCCGCGATAGGGCGGCGGCGGAGAATTCGGTGCGCTGGGCGCGGCGGGGGAATTGCTTGGCGCTATCGGCGGCGACGATGCCTCCGGCGCCACTGCGGCAGGCGCCAAGGTCGACGAGGGCTGCGCCGTCGCGCCGTCGAACCATTGCTTGAAGATCTGCTGCAGCAGCGGCATCGCTTGCTTGGGATCGACGGTCGCCGGCAAGGCGGCGAGGATCGCCTGCGCGATCGTGCTCGCCACGCCGGCCGTTGTCGCGGCCGCAGGCGTGTCCGGTTCCGCCGCAGCGGCGGCGGCCGCAGCGGCGGACAGCGCGGGCGAGGGCTGCGATGGTAACGGCGCGGCCGTCTCGGCGTTGGCGCTGAAAGGGATGGACGGATCCGTCGCGGCGGCTTCGGCGGGAAGCGGCGCTGCGGGCGCGGCAGTGCCCGGCGCTGCGATCGCGGCGGCCGCGCCCTCGAGCCATCGCGGCAGCGCCTCTTCGATAGCCGGCAAAAGGAGCTTAAGCGCGGCGGGAA
>CAYMNX010000600.1:0-4404 GCA_964391905.1 uncultured Rhizobiaceae bacterium | reverse complement strand
GGGAGGCGCTCAGTAGGATTCGACCCAGGGGCGGAGCTCGACCTCGGCCGACCAGGCGCTGCGGTGTTGGCGGTGGACGTGAAGATAGGTCGCGGCGATCGCGGCGGGCTCGAGCAAGCCATCGGGACCGCGCGCATTGGCGCGCGGATCGTCGGGCTGACGGATGCCGCCATCGATGACGAAATGCGCGACATGAATATTTTGCGGTGCCAATTCGCGCGCCACGCTTTGCACCAATCCACGAAGTCCGAACTTGTCCATCGCGAAGGGAGCGGAGCGCGCATAGCCTTTAACGCTGGCCGACGCGCCGGTGAAGAGCATGGTTCCGCGGCCCTGCTTCAGCATGCGGCGCGCCGCCTGCTGCGCAACGAGGAACCCGCCATAGCAGGTTACCATCAGCGTCTTGCGCACTTCCTCGAGATCGAGCTCGATGATCGGTCCGCGCGTGCGATAGCTCGGATTGTAGACGACGAGGTCGAGCGGCCCCAGCTCGTGATCGATGCTCGCAAAGAGCTTCGCGACATCGTTGCCCTCGCTTGCATCGCAGCAATAAGCTTTGGCATCGGTCGGAGCGCAAAGCGCCGCCAATTTCTCCGGCCGTCGCGCCGCCAACGCCAAGCGCATGCCTTCCTGATGAAATAGCCGCGCAAGCGCCGCGCTGAGCCCGCCGCCTGTACCGACAATCAGCGCGGTTTCGGCCATGAAGCGCTTCTCTGACGCGCTAACGCGCGCGGCGCGGCCGCAGCAGCGATTCCGCTTCGGCGCGGGCGGCGCTTCGGCTCAGCGCCTCGCGCTTCAGTTCGACGACCACGGGCTTGGCGTGGCGGTCGCGCACCAGCCCGCCGCTGACCGGTGACGTTGCCGGCGCATTCACCAGATGGAGCGCCGTGATTTTCGGCGGACTGCCGTTCCCTTCGAGGGTCGCGTCGATCTCCTGGCCCTTGAAGAGGCGCTGGATGCCGAAAGTGCCAAGCAGCGCGGCATCGATCGGCACGTCATGGCTTAAACCCGGAAGGCGCAGCGTGCCTTGGCCGCTGCGGCTGTCGAACCATTGCACGACGCCGCGAATACTGCTTGTGGGCGAGGCGGCGAGAAGCGGTGGCGGCGCGGCCGGCGCGACGTTGATCACCTCGGCGCGACGCAGCAGAGTCGGCGCCGGCGGCTGCGTCTTTTGTTCCGGCTCCGCTGCCATTGCGACCGGCGGTAGCGCTTCACGCGGCCGGCGCGCAACCTTTCGCGGTGCGCGTTGCGGGGACGACGGCGCCTCCGCGACCGTCATCATGTTGCCGGCATTGGCAAGTCCCGACAGCGCTCGATGGACATTCTCAATAACGTCCGGGACTTCGTCGATCGGTGTGCGACGCTTGGCGAGAAGCTTGGCGATGAAGCGCGCGGCGTCGGCTTTTTCTGGCATGTTATGAATCGCCCTCTATTGCCGATGAGAATCTCATATCACGTTCCCCGCCTTTGGCAAGGTGTCACGATTGACCCGAATTAAATCGAACGATAGCTTCTCTCCCGGGGGAAGACGCTATATGGCTTACCAACACTGGGCGGTTGCTGCGATACCCGCCGCGATGTTTTTATTGTGGCTTGTTGTCGGTCGCGAGGTGACGGGTGAAAATTGCGCTACCGGCATCGCTGTGGCGCTGGCCATCGGCGCTTGGGCGCCTCTCATCGATTTCTGATTCATAAGAAAGGAATTCCACATGCGTCTATCGGTGTGCTGTGCGTCGATCATGGCGGGGCTTTGCGTCGCGATGGCGTCGAGCGACGTCGCTCTTGCGCAAGATAAAGCGCTCCAACCTCTCGCGATCAATTATGCGCTCCCGAACGCGCTGTGGTGGAACATCGACGTGGCCATCGATAAAGGCTTCCTTAAGGGTAACGGCTTCGCGCCTGAAGCGATTCCGTTTCAAAACTCGCCCCAGGCGGTGCAGCTTCTCGTCTCGAAATCGGTCCAAGCCATCGTGGTGCAGCCCGAAGCGCTTCTCGACGCCAATCGGCGCGGCGCCGGCTTGGCCGCTATTGCTCAAACGGAATCACGTCCCGATTGGTTTCTCGTCGTCGCGCCGGCGGTGAAGGATTGGACCGATATCAAGAATAAAAATATTGGCTTCAGCTCGCTCAAGGTCAATGAGGTGTGGCTCACCGAGAAGTTGCTGTCGGCACACGGCCTGAAGAAGGGCGATTGGAACGCGCTGCAGGTCGGCATTACGCCGTTGAAGGTCGCAGCTCTCACCAAGGGTTCGATCGCGGCAGCGCCGCTGTTTCAGCCCGGCGCGCAACAAGCCATGAAAGACGGGCTCAAGCCGATCGCGCGCTATGACGAGCTTGCCGACTATCCGCCGAGCCTCGTCGTCGTCAGCCGTGTCTGGGCGGCCGAGAATCACAACGGCCAGCGCTTCGGCCACGCGCTGCAGCAAGCGCATCAATGGTTGAGCGACCCTGCCAACCGTTCGGAAGCGCAGGCGATTTTGTCGAAATACACCAAGGCAGCGCCGGATGTCGCGCAGCAGGTTTATGAAATTTTGTTCATCACCGACAAGATCTACAGCCGTGACGGCGCCGTCGATCTGCAAGGGCTGAAGCGCGCGCTGCAATTGGTGGCCGATGCCGGCGAGATTCCAGCCGATAAGTTGCCGTCGCCGGAATCGTTGGTGCTTTCGGATGCCGAAGGCGGGCTGAAACATTGATCGCCATGCGCGATGCAGCAAATTGGCATGGCTGATAGTGCCGCGCGTAAATTGACATCGATATTGCAACGGTGTTACGACCGGCAGTCTTCGAGCGGAGTCGGCGGACGCAATGCCGCATATATCGATCGGTGACTGTCGATTATATTACGAGCGCAGCGGCGCCGGCTTCCCGGTTTTGTTCGTAACGGGTCTGTCGGGCTATGCGAGCTATTGGCGCGATCAGGTCCCGGCCTTCGCGCGCAGCTACGAGACAATCGTCTACGACCATCGCGGCGTTGGCCAAAGCGATCAGAAAGGTGTTGCGTCCGTCATCGAAAAACTGGCCGGAGACGCGATCGGTCTTCTCGATGCGCTCGGCATCGAGAAGGCGCATGTCGTCGGTCACTCGGCGGGTGCCGCGGTTGCGCAGATCCTCGCCATTGAACATCCGCAGCGCCTGGCGAGCATCGTGATCGCCGCCGGTTGGACCAAGCCCGATGCATATTTCCGGCGAATTTTCGCCTTGCGTAAGGAATTGCTGCTGCGGCTCGGCGCCTCGGCCTATGTGCAGGCGAACACGCTGCTGCTCTATCCGCCGCATTACGTCGCCAACAACAACGAAATGCTGCGGCAAGTCGAGGCGCAATGGCTGGCGAATTTTCCGGCGCCCGAGACGATTTCCGGCCGTATCGACGCCATTATGGCATTCGACCGCACGGCCGAGCTCAGCCGCATCCGCACGCCGGCGCTGGTCATCGCGGCACAGGACGACCTCATCACACCCGCCTATTTCGCGGAAGAGCTGGCGCGTCGCATTCCCGGGGCCGAGGCCAAGTTCTTTCCCCATGGCGGACATGATCTTACGCGTGTCGTGCCACGTGAATTCAATCAAGCAGTGTTGCCGTTCCTCCAGGCACACACGCCGGCTTGAAAACCTTAACCTCCTGTAAATTCACTATTTTCTAAGCCTTCGACGCCACCATTGCACGATCGCGACCCGTCGATGTCGCATTCGGATGTGGTGTGAATGGCTGAGTTTCCGGAAGCTTCTCCTGCGGCAATGAACGCGCTGTCGCGCAACAGCGACGCGTCCTCGCACGCCGTGTTGGCGGCGCTCGCTGCTGCGGGCGACGTCGCCTATGTCTGGGATATCGATTCCGACGCGCTGTCCTGGCACGGTGCACCGGAAGCGCTGGGCTTCGCGTCGGCGGAAGCGCTCGCCTCGGGGCAAGCGTTCGGCGCCCGCCTCAATCCCGATGATCTGAAGCAGCGGCAGCAACTGCTCCACGCCCACTACACGCGCGGCGCGCGCTTTGATTGCGAGTACCGGATACGGCTCGATTCCGGCGACTTCGCCTGGCTCCATGACCGCGGTGCTGCGGAATTCGATGGCCGCGGTCGGCCCAAGCGGCTCTTGGGTGTCTTACGCCTCGTCACCGGACGCAAGACCCAGGAGCAGCAGCTCGAGCATCTTGCGAATTACGACGAGCTCACCGGCCATTTCAACAAGAAGCGGCTGCGCGAGACCTTGGACCATTTGCTCGCGACGAGTGCGCGCGCCGGCCAGCCGGGCGCCTATCTCGCTGTCGGGGTCGACAAGCTCGCCACCATCAATGACGCGTTCGGCTACAAGGCCGCCGACCAGGTCCTGATCGATATCGGCCGCCGGCTCGACCGCTGCCTGCGCGTGAGTGACGTGATCGGACGCGTCGGCGGCGACCGCTTC
>CAYMNX010000599.1:0-2524 GCA_964391905.1 uncultured Rhizobiaceae bacterium | reverse complement strand
CGATCGTATCGCGTCAGATCGACGTGAGGACCTGATCACATGGGTGCAAGCGTAAAAATGGGTGGAGGCGGCGGTCGCGGGCGCGGACGCCGAGGCCGGCACGCCCCGATGAGCGAGATCATCGTCACGCCGATGGTCGACGTGATGCTCGTGCTCTTGATCATCTTCATGGTGGCGGCGCCGCTCGCGACCGTCGATCTGCCGGTCGACCTGCCGACCGCGCAGGCCGCGCCGCAGCCGCGCCCGGACAAGCCCCTTTTTCTTACCGTGCGCGCCGATCACAGCTTTGCCGTCGGCGAAAACGTGGTTGCCGAGCCGGCCCTGAGCGCCGCGCTCGATCAGGCGAGCGGCGGCGATCATGAGACACGCGTTTTCCTGCGCGCCGATCGCAGCATCGATTACGGCGCGCTGATGGAGGTGATGAGCCGGCTGCGCCAGGCCGGCTATCTCAAGATCGCGCTCGTTGGCCTCGATGGCGGAGATTTGAAATGACGCTCGCGCTTGCCGGTCTTCCGCTCTTCCGGCGCGAACCCCGCGAAGGCGTGCGCTGGGGCACGAGCCTCGTCGCGGCGCTCGCGCTTCACGCGCTGCTGGGCTTCTATCTGTGGAACTGGCATCAAGCGCCGCCGCCGCCCCCGCCCGCATCGCTCAACGTCACGATGATCGATCTCGAGCCGGCACCGGCGCCGCCGCAGCCCGTCGCGCCGCCGCAACCGATCGTGCCGCCACAAGCGGTCATGCCGCCGCAAGCGGTTGTCGAGCCGCCGCCGGTCGAGAAGCCGCCCGAGGCGAAGCCGGAAGTAAAGCCGCTGCCCAAGCCGAAGCCAAAGCCCGAACCGGTGCAGCGTCATGCGGTCGTGCGTCCGGTCCCCGTGCCGCTACCGAGCGAGGCGCCGCCGGCACCGGCCGAAACCTCGCCGCCGGCACCGCCAGCGGCGCCGCCCCCCGCGCCGGCTAGGGCGCCGAGCAACGCGGTCGCAAGCTTCCGCGATCTCCTCGCGGCGCATCTCGCGCGCTACAAGCGCTATCCCGCCGCCGCTCAGCGCAAGGGCGAGGAGGGCGTCGCCATGGTGCACTTCGCCCTCGACCATCAAGGCCATGTCTCGGGGATAAGGATCGAGCGCAGCTCGGGCCATGCGCTTCTCGACGACGAGGTGCTGGCGCTGCTTCGCCGTGCCCAGCCGCTGCCGCCGCTCCCGCAAGATATCGCGGCCGCGCAGCTCGAATTCGACGAGCCGGTGCAGTTCTCGCTGCGCGACGCGCGCTAGATCGAATGACGCTCGCGCGGCGAATAAGGCGCCGCGGGAGTATAGGGGGAGGGCGATGAGCCCTCCGTCGTCGCCATCTTGAGCGCGGCCAAGGCCACGACGTTCATCATGTCGAGAACCGTCGTCGAGAGCTTGACGCCTGTCCAATCGAGCGCGGGTCTCCCCGCCGACGCGGTCGGAAGGGGCGAAGAAGCCGGCGCATCCGACGCGGCAAGCCCGCCGAGATCGCTCGCTTCGCGTTCGATCTTGCCGGCGAGCACGCGATAGATCTCGGCGACGGTCCGAGGCTTGCCCGTCTGCGCGTCATAAAAGATGGCTTGATTGGCCGATGCCGCGTCGGGCAACAGATCGGCGGCGATCGTATCGCCCTTGGTCTCGACCGCTTTGAGGAACGAGGTCGCTCCGGAGGCGCCGAGGAAATGCGCCATGTAAAGATCGGCCCGCTGCAGCGGATGGCCGAGCGCGCGCTCGACCTCGCTTTGGTTGAGCTTCGTGTATTCGCCGGCGAGCGCCGCCGAAAGTTGCGGGTCCTGACGCAAATCGAGGATCGTCTTGCGCAGCGCCGGATCGCTCACGACCGGCTTGCCCTCCGTGTTCTGCCCGATCTGCTGTGCGAGTTGCCCCATGCCGTATTTCGCGCCGAAACGGCGAACGAGATCGAGCCAGGTGCTGTCGACGAATTGGAAGAGCCCGGCGGCGCTGCTGGTCGAGGATTTGGCGTCGGCGCGGAAGCCGCTTTCCTGCGATGCCTGCGCCATCAAGAGGCCGAAATCGGTCGCGGTCGCAGCGCTCGCCTGGCGGATGCTGTGGAGGATCGTCGGATCGATCGCGCGCCGAAGCGCCGGATCGGGATTGATCGGGGTCGTCATCGGCCGAGAGGCTAAGCGAATATGGTTAAGCGAAGGTAACCGCTCGCCACCCCTGAGGCCGCGCGTCAGGTCACGAAGAACGTGCTCCAGAGCGCCCAGCAGAACATCGCCGCCGCGAGCAGCAAAGGTACCAGGCGAAAGAGACGGCGCGAAAACAGGCTCACATTGTCATTGGCGGGGCGCGGCGCGCGGGGCGCACGCCGCTGGACCGAGGCGCGGCGCGCCGCCGCGTCGGCGGCGGCGCTGTGCTCCTGGCGTGGCTTAGCCACGTTGCGCGATCGGCACGTAATCGCGCTTGACCGGCCCGGTATAGAGCTGACGCGGGCGGCCGATCTTCTGATTGGGATCCTCGATCATCTCGTTCCACTGCGCCACCCAGCCGACGGT
>CAYMNX010000598.1:0-11259 GCA_964391905.1 uncultured Rhizobiaceae bacterium | reverse complement strand
CCTCGCTGTAAACATTGATGTGTCCGCCGGATTGCTTCATGAAGCCAAAGACCATGCTGAGCCCCAGCCCGGTGCCTTTGCCGGGCGCCTTCGTCGTAAAAAAGGGCTCGAAGATGTGACTGATGACCTCTTCGGTCATGCCTGTTCCGGTATCGTTGATCTCGATCATGGCATAGTCCCCCGGCTGAACGTCGGTATGGACCATGCAATAATCGGCATCGAGCGTGCGATTGCCGGTGCGGATCGACAGCGCGCCGCCATCGGGCATCGCATCGCGTGCATTGGTCGCGAGATTGACGAGGCTCGATTCAAGCTGAACGGGATCGACGACGACGGGCCAGACCGTCGGCGCAAGCTCGATCGAAAGACGGATGTTGGCGTCGAGCACGCGCGCCAATAGCTTCGCGGTGGTCGAGACATGCTCGTTGAGATCGACTTGCTGCGGCTTCAACGCCTGACGGCGGGCGAAGGCCAAGAGCCGCCGCGTGAGCTCGGCGCCGCGCAGCGACGCTTCCAGCGCGTCGCTCGCCAGCGCCTCGGCCGCGGGATCGGATTTCACCATCGGGAGCAGCAGGTCGAGATTGCCGATGGCGATGCCGAGAAGATTGTTGAAATCATGCGCCATGCCGCCGGTCAAATTGCCGATCGCTTCCATCTTCTGGGCCTGGATGAGCTGACGCTCGATCGCGTTGCGCTCCGTCACGTCCTCGAACACCACGACTGTGGCGCGAATAGCGCCGTCCGCGGCATGAACCGGCGCGGTGGAAAGGTTGATATCGAGGATCGCGCCATCGGCGCGCTTGCGGCGCACGGGAACGCGACTGAGCGCCTCGCCGCGCCGCGTCCTCTCGAGGAGCTGCGCGAATTCCGCCGCTTCGCTGTCGGGCACGAGCGTCGCATAGCCGCCGCGCATCACATCGCCGGCGTTGAACCCGAACATTTGCTCCGCCGCCCGGTTCCACGTCAGCACGCCGCCATCGGCGCTCTTCACCGTAATCGCGAAGGGCGATACTTGCACGACCGCCTCGAGCAGTTCGGCGGACTGGCGCAGCTTTTCTTCGATGTGTTGACGCTCGCGAATTTCGGCCTGGAGCGCGCTCGTCAATTTCGTCAGCGCCTCGGTGCGATCGGCGACGCGCTCTTCGAGCGCCGTATTGAAATCGCGCAACGCCGTCTCGGCGCGGCGACGCTCGGACACCTCGTGCTGGAGATGGCTGTTGAGGCGATGCAGCTGCGAAACGCTCGGCAAGGCCAGCGCCCGCGGCAGGAGAGGCCACAACATGGCCGCCGTCGCCACCGACACGATGGCCGTGGCGACCCGCACGGCGACGGTCAGGCCGTAGGCCGGTATCCACAGCGTGACGACATCCGTCAGATGGGTCGTGCCGCAAAGGAAAATGAAGGCGCCGAACAAAAGCAAGAGCCAAGGAAAAGCCAGGTCTTTCCGGCGCCGGGCAAAGCTGACGAGCGCCAGCGGAATGGAGAAATAGGCGGCGGCGATGAAACTGTCGGACAGGACGAAGCCCCAAACGAGCTCGGGCTGCCAAACGAGGCACCAGCCATGCGGCGTCAGCTGTTCGTTGTCGAACAACCAGGAAACGAGCGACGACATCAACGATTCTTCCTCCGGAATGTCCTGTCCTCGCGACAGCCGACGGCCGCGGCACATGTGCGATGGCCCATGGGGAGCGGGAAAATGGCCATCGAATCGCTTACAATTATATGTAGAAATCGGGCGCGCGCAATTCGAAGTTGCGCCGGTCGCGCGGCAAGGAGCGAAATTTCGTCGAAGGAGGGACGGTCGGGCTTGGCGCCGCGCGGCTAATTCTGATTGTCGCGGCTGCGTTTCGCGTCGGCGGCCAGATCCTGCGCGCGCTGGCGCTGCGCTCCGGCGGGCAGGAGCTTTTGCGCGCGATCGGCCTGGAGCCCTGCCTCGCGAAAATTTCCTTGCGCCATGTTCTGCTCGGCGAGGGCGAGCGCCGCCATGCCCATCTCGCCGCTGCGGCCATAGGCGACGGCAAGAAAGCGCCATGCATCGGCGTTGTCCTGCTCGACCTGCACGGCGGCGGTGAGCCGGTCCTTGGCGGACTGCACCAGCTTCGGGTCGTTGGTCTCGAGCTGCACCTGGGCGAGCTCGATGTTGAAGAGCGGCTCGTCGGGCCGCATCTGGACGGCGCGCTCATACGGGGCGACGGCGTCCGCCACCCGGCCGTTCTCGAACAGCATCTGCCCTTTGAGCTCCGGGTAATAGGGATTGTTCGGGAAGTCGCGGATGAGACCGTCGATCAGCGGGATGGCGTTCTTCAAATCGGGAATGCGGTAATAGGCGATGGCGCGCGCATAGCGCGCGGGCTCGGAGTTGTCGTTCTTGCCCCATTGCGCCAGCACGTCGGGCGGGCTCGACAGAAAGGCGCCGAGCTTCGCCTTGATGAGATTGTCCATGCGGATCCAGTCCGGCGGGTCCTTGGTGTCGGAGTAGGGCGAATGCTCGACGTGGTTCTGCATCACCGTGATGCGCTCTTCGGTGAGCGGGTGGGTTTGCAGATAGGGATCCTGATGCGCGGCCGTCAGAAACTCTTCTTGCTGCAGGATCTGGAAGAATTGCAGGAGACCGCGCGCCGATTGATGCGTGCGATCGAGGAAGCGCAACGCCGCGGCATCGGCCGAGGCCTCTTGCGTGATCGAATATTGCAGAAAGGCGCGCTGACCGACGCTGGCGCCGGCGAGCACGCCGGTGCCGCCCGCATTGCCATGGCCGGCGACGGTCGCGGCGCCGCCGAGCAGCATGCCGACGATGCTCTCGATCATCGCGTTCTTCATCGCCTGCGCCGAGCGGACGAGATGCCCGCCGGCGATGTGGCCGGTTTCGTGCGCGAGCACGCCGATCAGCTGATTGGGCGTGTCGGCGCGCAGGATCGTGCCGGTGTTGATGAAGACGTTCTGCCCCCCGGCGACGAAGGAGTTGAGCGTCGGGTCGTTGACGATATAGATGTGGATCGCTTGCGGATCGAGACCCGCCGCCTTCCAGATCGGCGTCACGAAGGTGCGGATCGTATTCTCGATCTCCGCGTCGCGCAGCAGATTGAGCGACTGCGCCGCCGCCGGCGCGATCATCCAGAGACTCGCCGCCAGGAAAATAAGGAATACTCGAAAGATCATTCCCATCGGCGGTCGAGCCTACAGCGCGGCACCATGCCGTCAACTTGTGTAGGCGCGCTGCTCCTTAAATAAGTTTAACCGCGGAGACGCGGAGGTTACGGGAGAAAACGCAAACCATAAAGGGCACCAAGATACGAATAAAAGCGATCGGCCCGCCCCAGCGGCCCCCTATTTCCTTGGTGTCTTTCGCGACTTCGTGGTTCACCGAATGCTTTCTCCGGCCTCCCCCCGTGTCTCCGTGGCGAACTTGTTATATGTCATATTTTCAAATGGTTCCAAAGGTGCTCTCCGATGACCCTCAAGCTTTCGCGGCGCGGCGGCATTCCGCCCTTCATCGCGATGGACGTCCTGCGCGCGGCCAACCGCCGCGCGGCGACGGGTGACGACGTCATCCATCTCGAGCTCGGCCAGCCATCGACGCCGGCGCCGCAAGCCGTTCTCGCCGCCGCGCAAGCGGCGCTGGCGCGCGAGGTTCTCGGCTACACCGATGCGTGCGGCCTTGCGAGCTTGCGCGGCGCGATCGCGGGGCATTATCGCCACACCTATGGCGTCGCGCTCGATCCCGAGCGCATCGTCGTGACAACGGGCTCCTCGGCGGGTTTCATCCTCGGCTTCCTGGCGGCATTCGATCCCGGCGACCGCGTTGCTTTCATTACGCCCGGCTATCCCGCTTATCGCAACATCCTGACCGCGCTCGATCTCGTCCCCGTCGAGCTGCCGGTCGGTCCCGCCGACGGCTACCGGCCGACGCTCGATCGCATTCGCGCGCATGGGGACGGGGTCGACGGGCTCATCCTCGCCAGCCCCGCCAATCCGACCGGCAGCATGCTCGATGCGGCGGAGCTCGACGCGATCGCGCGCCATTGCGAAGCGAACGGCATCCGCCTCGTCTCCGACGAGATCTACCACGGCATCACCTATGCGAAGAAGGCGGCAACCGCTGCGGCGTCGAGCGCGGAAGCGATCATCGTCAACAGCTTCTCGAAATACTATTCGATGACGGGCTGGCGCATCGGCTGGATGGTGGTGCCCGCCACGATGCGGCGGACGATCGAGTGCCTCGCGCAAAATCTCTACGTCGCGCCGCCGACCCTGTCGCAGCACGCGGCGCTCGCCGCGTTTTCCTGCGCCGACGAGCTCGACGCCAATGTCGCGCGCTATGCCGCGAACCGCGCCCTGCTGCTCGAGGCGCTGACGAAAGCCGGGTTCCGGAATTTCGCGCCGGCCGACGGCGCCTTCTATCTTTATGCCGATATCGCGCATCTCACCAATGACAGCGAGGAATTCTGCCGCCGCATGCTGCAAGAGATCGGCGTCGCCGCCACTCCCGGTGTCGATTTCGACCGCACCGGCGGCCATCGCGCGCTGCGGATGTGCTTTGCCGGCGCGACCGCCGAGATCGCTGAAGCGGCAAAGCGGATCACCGCGTGGCGGCGCTGAAATCTCGCGCGACCCAAACGAAAGCGGCGAGCCTCGGGCTCGCCGCTTTGCGCGAGAGATAAAGCTTTGTGTCAGGCGGCTGCGAGCGTCGCGGAGCGCTTGCGGCGCCAGCCGAGAAGGCCGGCGAAGGCCGCGAGCGTCGCGGCGAAAACGGCCACGCTCGAAGGCTCGGCGACCGCGGCGATCGCCGCGGGGCCGGCAGAGCCGCCGTTCACGTCGCTGGTATCGTTTGGATCGAAGCCGCCGATGTCGGCGAGCGACAGATAGCCGCCGCTGCTGAGCGGAATGATCGCGCCGGTGCCGGTGAAGCCGGGCGCGAAATTGAGCTGAAACCAGTCATTGCTGGTATCGTAGAAAATGAGGAAGTCGGCGCCGGCGCTCGATTCATAGGCGGCGCTGAGATAGCCGGTATTGGTGGGGTTCGCCGAGCTGAAGGTGAGGAGGCTGTTGCCGAGCGAATTCTTGATGGTGATGTCGAAGCTTGAGAGATAGACGTAGGAGAAGCCGGTGTTGGGCGGCGTGATCGGCAAGCCGTCGACGCTGAACGTGCCGCTGAAGCTGCCGTTATTCGCGGGGCCGCCATAGGCGTTCCCGAAAGTTCCGGCGAGATCGAAGGTGACTGGTGTCGCCTGAGCCGCTGGCGTTGCGAAAGCGACGCCGAGAGCGAGCGCTGCCGCGGCGAATGCCCGGAATTGCTTCATGATCGGATCCCCCTCAACCCTTCTAAATGTACTCTTAAGGGTCGTTAATACTCCTCCTCAAAGAAATTTGCACGCATGGCCCCAAAACTTTTCGGCGGAAACACGTCGCGGTTGAAGGCAGATCGATCCGGCAAGCATGATTGCCGCAATCCATAGTAACGCCCGAGACAATCATCAGGGAGAAGGAGTAGACGGCTACTCCGCCGCCCGGGAGGCGCGCTGGATAAAACGAACTGGACAGCCTGCTCGCGGCCTTACCGCCGGCGCCACCAGCCGCGGCGCGGATTGCTCGTCGGCCCGCTCACTTCATGGGCCGGCGGAACATTGTAGGCGATCGGCGCGCGCTCCGCTTCCGCTGGCTCGGGCTGCGGTTCTGCCGGGGCCGGCGGCGCAACCGTCACCACTTCCGGCGTCTCCGCTTCTGGCGCTTCGGTCGGCGGCGCTTCATCGCGGCTCGATTCCGGCGGTGACTTCATTTCCGGAACCACCGGTGAAGCTGATGCGGACGTCACCGATTCGCCGAGATGGTAAGCGTCATGCTCGCGGAGCGGCTCCGGCGTCGGCCCCTCTTCGGCTTCGTCCCGTGCGGCCTCGCTCAGCGGCTCGCCCTGGCCTTCACCCTCGAGATGGTCTTCGCCCTGGAGTTGGGCTTCGCCTTGACCGCGACGGCGCCGTCTTCCGCCGCGCCGTCCGCGCCGCCGCCGCCGGCGCTCGCCGTCATGACCGTGCGTCTCAGTCTCACCCGGCGCCAGCTCCTCCGCGGCGCCGTCGCCGCTCGCTTGCACCTCATCGACGAAGTCGGTGCTCTGCGCCGAAGCCAGATTCTCCTCGGCCGCATAAGCGGTGTCCTGATCCGGCTCGGCCGTAACGGAGGGCGTCGCCGCGTCGCGGTTGCGCTCGCCGCCGCGCCGGCGCCGCCGGCGCCGCCGGCGGCCATGGCCGTTGCCGTACGCTTCGCCGTCGTCGCGTTCCTCATGCGGCGACTCGGCCGCGGCCGCATCGCCCGGCTGCACCCAGCCGTCGCTCTCCACCTCTTCGGCATTGTAGAGCGCATCCGCCAAGGGAATATCGGCGTCCTTGCGTGCCTCGCTCGGCAACGCCTCCTCGACTTCTTCCTCCTCCGCGACCGGCTCTTCCTCTTCCTCGACCGGCAGGGGCAGCGGCTCCAGAACCGGGAGCGCGGCGATCTCGGCCGGGGTCAGCGCGCGCACGCGCTCGAGGCGGAAGGCGGGCGGCACCAGCGTGTCGTCCTCGGTGATCGTCACATGGAAGCCGTAGCGCTGCTCGTTCTGCTGCAGGGCGGCGCGCTTCTGATTGAGGATGTAGAGCGCGACCGAGGATGGCACGGCGACGGTGATCTCCGCCGAGCGCCGGCGCATGCCCTCCTCCTCGATGGCGCGCAGCACATGGAGCGCCGTCGATTCGGTGGAGCGGATGTGGCCGGTGCCGCCGCAATGCGGGCAGGGCTGGGTCGACGCTTCGAGCAGCGAGGGGCGCAAGCGCTGGCGCGAGAGCTCGAGCAGGCCGAAGGGGCTGATGCGCCCCAATTGGATGCGCGCGCGATCGTAGCGCATCGCGTCCTTGAGCCGGCGCTCGACCGCGCCGTTGTTGCGATGCTCTTCCATGTCGATGAAATCGATCACGATGAGACCGGCAAGATCGCGGAGCCGGAGCTGGCGCGCGATTTCCTCGGCCGCCTCGAGATTGGTCTTGAGCGCGGTTTCCTCGATGTTGCGCTCGCGCGTCGAGCGGCCGGAATTCACGTCGATCGCGACCAGCGCCTCGGTCGGGTTGATGACGATATAGCCGCCCGAGCGCAGCTGCACGACCGGCGAATGGATCGCGTCGAGCTGCCCCTCGACCTGGAAGCGCTGGAAGAGCGGCACCGACGGGTCGTTGTAGAATTTGACGCGCTTCGTATGCCCCGGCATCAGCATGCGCATGAAGGCCTTGGCCGTGTCGAAGCCTTCCTTGCCGTCGCACAGCACCTCGTCGATATCGCGCGAATAGAGATCGCGGATCGAGCGCTTGATGAGATTGCCCTCTTCGTAGATGAGGGCGGGCGCGGTCGATTTCAGCGTCAGCTCGCGGATGTCGTCCCAGAGCCGCAAGAGATATTCGAAATCGCGCTTGATCTCGGTCTTCGAGCGCTCGCTGCCGGCGGTGCGCACGATCACGCCCATGCCTTCCGGCACTTCGAGATCGCTGACGAGATCCTTGAGGCGGCGCCGATCGGTCATGCTCGTGATCTTGCGCGACACGCCGCCGCCGCGCGGCGTGTTCGGCATCAGGACGCAATAGCGTCCGGCGAGCGAGATATAGGTGGTCAGCGCCGCGCCTTTATTGCCGCGCTCCTCCTTGGTGACCTGCACCAGCATGATCTGGCGGCGCTTGATCACCTCCTGGATCTTGTAATGGCGATAGGGCCGGGCGCGATGCCGCGTGGTTTCCTCGATCTCGTCGCCGCCGACGGTCTCGATCGGCGGCGCGGGCTCGGCATAGCCCGGATGCGGCTCGACCCCCGTGATCGCGGCGGTTTCTCCGGCGGGTGTCGCCAGGTGGTCGATATCGGCCTCATGCGCCGACTCGGCCGCGTCGTGGCTGGGCTCGTTGTCTTGGACAACGTCGTCCTCGGCAAAAGCATCGCCTTCGGGCGGCGCGGTCTCGAAGGCAGCGGGCGACTCGACCGGCTCGGCGAGGGCGGACCCGCGATCGAACGCGTCGTCGGGCGCCGCCAGCCCGGCCGCCGCGGCGGGCGTGCTTTCGTCTTCCTCCGGCGCCGCGTCGGGGGCGCGGATCACGTCGAGCATGGCATTTTCGGCGAGGCTTTCGGCCGCGCCCTCGACGGCGGCCGTATCGCTGCCGCCGCTCGATTCGACCTCGGCATGGCGCTCCTCGAGCTCGTTCTCGACGGCCTCGGCGAAACGATCCGCCTCGAGCGCCGCGCGGCGGTCGGCCACGGGAATGCGGTAATAGTCGGGATGGATCTCGCCGAAGGCGAGAAAGCCATGGCGGTTGCCGCCATATTCGACGAAAGCGGCTTGGAGGGAAGGTTCGACCCGCGTTACTTTCGCGAGATAGATGTTACCTTTTATCTGTTTTTTGGTCGACGTCTCGAAGTCGAATTCCTCGAGGCGGTGACCATTCAAAACGACGACCCGGGTCTCTTCCGGATGCGCCGCGTCGATGAGCATGCGCTTTGCCATGTGGAGGGACTCCAAGGAGCGCGCCGGAACCTCGTGCGAAGAAGGGCGGCGCCGTCCTGAGTGAAGCGAAGCCGGCGGCGCCTCGGATCGATCCGTCGAACGGCGTGAGAAGAGGGGCCATGGCGGAACTCATTAAGGCTGCTGCTGTCCCGGACGCCGGGATGAGCTTCGGGTTAAATCCAATCCGCGCCCGCGCCAGGCACCCCCGAGGGCGCCGCGGAGCGCGGCATTTCGCAGTATTAAAGATACAAGTCAGGACCCGCCGCGACAACCCTCGTGCGTATCCGCCCCGCCGAGCCTCGATTTTCAAAGATTTAACGCTCGCCCGTACGATAATGCGAGGGAAGCTGCCTTGAACTGGTCACAAAGCGGAGGCAATTTGGGCGGGTGTGCGAAGGGCGCGGCGCCGCGAGGCTTCGAGCTCATCGAGATGCGGCCGGCGAGGGTCGGTGCCAATCGCCGAGGCGGATCGAATGAAAGTCATTAAGTTCCTGATCATCCTTGTCGTTTTTGTCGGCCTCCTCGGCGCCGGGGTGGCCGGGCTGGCGGTTTGGTATTTTGTCCGCGACCTGCCCGACTACCAGCAGCTCGCCAATTATCAGCCGCCGATCGTCAGCCGCGTCCATGCCGGCGATGGCCGCCTCATGGCCGAATACGCGACCGAGAAGCGCGTCTTCGTGCCGGTGAAGGCGATGCCGCCCTTGGTCATCCATGCCTTCCTCGCCGCCGAGGACAAGAATTTCTATCAGCATCCCGGCATCGACCCCCTATCGATGGCGCGCGCTGCGGTAACCGACCTGCTTCATTACCATAGCGGCAAGCGGCCGATCGGCGCGTCGACGATCACGCAGCAGGTCGCGAAGAACTTCCTTCTCACCAACGAGGTCTCGCTCGAGCGCAAGATCAAGGAGGCGCTGGTCTCGCTCCGCATGGAGCAGGTGCTGAGCAAGGACCGCATCCTCGAGCTCTATCTCAACGAGATCTATCTCGGCGGCGGGGCTTATGGCGTGGCCGCGGCGGCGCTCAATTATTTCAACAAATCCCTCGACGAGCTGACGCCGCAGGAAGCGGCCTTTCTCGCGGCGCTGCCCAAGGCGCCCAACAATTACAACCCGCAGCGCTATCCCGAAGCCGCGCGCGATCGCCGCGACTGGGTTCTCGATCGCATGGTCGAGGCGGGCTTCTTGACGCCGGCACAGGGCGAGGCAGCGAAGGCGCAACCGATCCAGCTCCGCCACCGCGACGAGACCGAGATCGTCAAGGCGGACTATTTCACCGAGGAGGTGCGGCGCGAGCTTCTCCAGCGCTATGGCGAGAAGGGGCTTTACGCCTCGGGCCTCTCCGTACGCACGAGCCTCGATCCGAAGCTGCAAGGGCTCGCCACCCACGCATTGCGCGACGCGCTTATCGCCTATGACCGCCGCCACGGCTACCGCGGTCCGGTGACGCATATCGACATCTCGAGCGATTGGCGCGCGCGGCTCAAGGCCGTTCCTCTGGTGGCGGGGGCGGATGAGGTGCAATGGCGCCTCGCCGTGGTCCTCGCAATATCCGCCGCCGGCGCCGAGATCGGCCTTGCCGATGGCAGCCGCGGGCAGATTCCGTTCGACGAGCTGAAATGGGCGCGCAAGGAGCTCCCCGAGGCGCATGTCGGGCCGACGCCGACCAAGACCAGCGAGGTTCTCGCACCGGGCGACGTCGTCCTCGTCCAATCGCTCGACGAGCAAGAGACGCGCGGCGGAAAGGCGCTTGCGCTTTACGGCTTGCGCCAGATTCCCGAAGTCTCGGGTGCGTTTGTCGCCATGGACCCGCATACCGGCCGCGTCCTCGCCATGGAGGGCGGGTTCAGCTACGAGATAAGCCAGTTCAACCGCGCCACCCAGGCGAAACGTCAGACGGGTTCGGCAATCAAGCCCTTCGTCTATCTCGCGGCCCTCGATCACGGCTTCACGCCGTCGACCATCGTTCTCGATGCGCCTTTCGTCGTCGATATCGGGCCGGGCCTGCCGAAATGGAGCCCGTCCAATTTCGAGCGCAAATTCTTCGGGCCGGTGCCGCTGCGCTTCGGGCTCGAGGAATCCCTCAACCTCGTAACGGCACGCGTCGGCGCGACGATCGGCCTCGACGTTGTCGCCGACTACACCGAGCGCTTCGGCATCTATGACCACATGCCGCATGAATACAGCTACATCATCGGCGCCGGCGAGACGACACCGCTCCGCCTCACGACCGCCTATGCGATGCTGGTGAATGGCGGCAAGAAAATCACGCCGACCTTCATCGACCGCGTCCAGGATCGCGAGGGCATCACCATCTACCGCGCCGACAATCGGGCCTGCGATGGCTGCAGCAATGTCGCGTGGAACGATCAGGCGCCGCCCGAGCTGCCCGACAACCGCCAGCAGATTGCCGATCCCCGCACGGCCTATCAGATCGTCTCGATGATGGAAGGCGTCATCCAGCGCGGCACCGGCCGCAGCATCGCCTCGATCGGTAAGCCTTTGGCGGGCAAGACGGGCACGACGAACGACAGCAACGACACCTGGTTCGTCGGCTTCTCGCCAGACCTCGTCGCCGGCGTGTTCGTCGGCTTCGATCAGCCGCATACATTGGGCGCGCGCGAGACGGGTGCGCTCGTCGCCGCGCCCGCCTTCAAGGAGTTCATGCAGAATGCGCTCGCCGACAAGCCGGCCATTCCGTTCCGCATTCCGCCGGGCATCCTCTTGGTGCGCGTCAATCCCGCGACCGGCCAG
>CAYMNX010000597.1:0-3215 GCA_964391905.1 uncultured Rhizobiaceae bacterium | reverse complement strand
CTCATGCACCGCAAAAAATCCTTTGACCTCGCGCAGGCTCGCGTCGACCGCCCGGGTCTTGTAGCCGGTCGAAGAGGTATGAGTGTTGCCATGCATCGGATCGCAGCACCACAGCACCTTCTTTCCCGCCTTCTTCACCGCGCGGATCAAGGGCGGCAGCTTTTCCGTCACCTTGTCGGCGCCCATGCGCGCGATCAAGGTGAGGCGCCCCGCCTCGTTCTCGGGGTTGAGGATGTCGATGAGGCGCAAGAGATCATCGACCGGCATGGTCGGCCCGCATTTGAGGCCGATCGGATTCTTGACGCCGCGCAGGAATTCGACATGCGCACCGTCGGGCTGGCGCGTGCGGTCGCCGATCCACAGCATATGCGCCGAGACGTCGTACCAATCGCCGGTGGTTGAATCGACGCGCGTCAGCGCCTGCTCATATTCGAGCAAGAGGGCCTCATGCGAGGTGAAGAGCTCGGTCTCGCGGAGCTGCGGCGTCGTCTCCGAGGTGAGGCCGCACGCCGCCATGAAGTCGAGCGTCTCGGTCAGGCGATCGGCCAGCTCCTCATAGCGCTTGTTCTGCAGGCTGTCGGCGATGAAGCCCCTGGTCCAGGAATGGACGCGATGGAGATCGGCATAGCCGCCTTGGGCAAAGGCGCGCAGCAGGTTGAGCGTGGCCGCGGCCTGGCTGAAGGCCTGGATCATGCGCTGCGGATCGGGCTTCCTCGCCTCCGCCGTGAACTCCATGCCGTTGATGATGTCGCCGCGATAGGACGGCAAGGTCACGCCGTCCTGCGTCTCGGTCTCCGAGGTGCGGGGCTTCGCAAATTGCCCGGCCATGCGCGCGACCTTCACCACCGGGCAGGCCGCACCGAAGGTCAGCACCACCGCCATCTGGAGGAAGACCTGGAAGGTGTCGCGGATGTTGTTGGGCCGGAACTCGGCGAAGCTTTCCGCGCAGTCGCCGCCCTGAAGCAGAAAAGCCTTGCCCTCCACCACCTTGGCAAGGCCGGCCTTGAGGCTCCGCGCCTCGCCGGCAAAAACCAGCGGCGGAAAGTTGCGCAAGGTCCCCTCGACGGCGTTCAGCGCCTTTTGGTCGGGATAATCAGGCACTTGCCGGATCGGCATGCCGCGCCAGCTGTCAGGTGACCATTTCTTCTGCATATCAACCTCTTAGCGCACTTAACCGAGCGCGCAGCTCAAGCAATAACGGGTTTTGCCGCGGAAGGAAAGAGGCACCGATCAATTGCAATCCGCGATTTCATTAATACCTCAATACTATTTCCTGGACCGAGAGGGGGTGCAAGCCGATGCGCAAGAAAAAATGGGTTCCGGCGTTGGTCGCTATTCTCGTCGCCTTCGCCGGAAGCGGCGCTTCGGCTGCGACCGCGACCGTCACGGTCAACGCCATCGACGCCTCGGGCATCGGCAAGAAGCTCGGCACGCTGCGGCTCGCCGATACGCAAGGCGGATTGCGCATCACGCCGAACCTCACCGGTCTGCCGCCCGGACAGCACGGAATTCATGTCCATGCCAATGCCAATTGCGCGCCGGCGCCGGGTCCCGACGGCAAGGTCGCGGCGGGCCTGGCCGCCGGCGGCCACTACGATCCGATGAACACCGGCAAGCATCTGGGACCGACGAGTACCGGCGGGCACAAGGGCGATCTGCCTTTCATCACCGTCGACGCGAAGGGCAGCGCCCACACCGCGATCGTCGCGCCGCATTTGACCGTCGCCGAGGTGAAAGGCCATGCGATTGTCATCCATCAGGGCGGCGACAATTATTCCGATCAGCCGGCGCCTTTGGGCGGCGGCGGCGGGCGCATCGCCTGCGCCGTGGTGAAATAGCCGCCCTCTTCAGTCGAAAAAACGGGGGCCACAAAGGCACCAAGACAGGAAGAAATCTTTTCATGTCTTGGTGCCGCGATAGTTCTCTTATCGTCATCGCTTTCGCGGCCTCGACTTTTCTCCGCTCGGATCGGGTCTTGCGCAAGCTAGGCGCTCAAGGCGCATGAGCCCCGGCATACCGAGGAGCGGCGGTCCTCATACTCATAGATGATGCCGCGTCGACTCATGGATAATTACGCGGCGGCGCGCAGTCCCCTTAAATAAGAGCATGTCGGTACCTCAAGTCAGATGACGGAGGCTTCATGCTCATCCCCGGCTCCGGATTTGATCCGAAAATTTGGTTCGGATTCCTGCTCGCGACGTCGCTGCTGGCGCAGTTGGGACTCGGCCGTCTCCAGCGCATTCGGCTGCGCAAGCGCGTGGCGCCGCGCCGTGTTCCCGGTGGAGCCGCTATGCGCGACCTGCGGAAAGACTGGGTGAGATGGACCAAGGCCGAGCGCATCTCGGCGGTGGTGATCGCCGCGGCTTTGACCGTCGGCACTCCGTCCCTGCTGGCGAGCAGCGTCAGCGTATCTCTCGCCCACAGTGCAAACCAGATCACGAGGTCACCATGACCTATCTCACAGAGATGAAACGACGCTATCCGACGCGCGAGGAAGCCTATGCCTATCTCGCCTCGCGCGGCTTTCTTTTCCTGCCGGGCGGCTGGGCGAATGGACGCTGGGCGGCGACCCTCGATGTCGCCAATGGCGAATTCATCGTCAGCATTTGGCTTCGCGCCGCAAAGGCGGCTTGACCCATGACCGCCGCGCGACGGAGTTCGCCAAACCGGTCATTGACGGTGATCGATTGCTTCGCGCTACCGCTCGAGCCGATCGACGACGCCACCGTCGACGCGATCAGCGCCGATCTTCGGCTCGATGCAGATGGCCGGGAAGATTCTGCCCCCGATATCGTTGTTAGGAGGCTCGGCTTCCGCCGCAGCGCCTGAAGCGGATCGTCATCGGCCGTGGCCGAGGAAGGATTGCGCTGCACGCGCTGGCCGGCGCCGGGGCCACGGCGATGGCGACGTCTAACGATTTCTCCATTCTCGCCGCGGATATTTTGGTGTCATCAACCGGCGCGGATGGCGCGGGGACGGCGATCGATGCGGGACATTGTTCGAGACTGGCGCCGGTGGTCACGGGTGGAGCGCGCGATGGCCGTTCTCATTGCAACCATGCTCATGATCGGCGTTCCCGTCGCCTTGGCGATCAGCATGCCCGCGAGCGCGCCGGATCGCAACTCCGCCTCTCGCAGCACCTTTTAAGGCTATCGGAGCGCGCGCGAAGCCAGCTCCGCCCCCTCCACCAGCGCTCGGAGCTTCGCCCAGGCGAT
>CAYMNX010000596.1:0-8695 GCA_964391905.1 uncultured Rhizobiaceae bacterium | reverse complement strand
ATCCTCATACTCTTCACGTGATGATAGTAGATTCGGGCGAAGTGGCCAAACCGCGCAACCCGCGCCTTTGTATCGGACGCCCGGTCGTCGTTATGGTATGGTAAATCTGCGACTTGCCCGGTGGTCTTAGCCTTGCCTATCAACACGCGTCTTGCGGAGCTGGCCGATAACCCGTTCTCGAAGCTGCGCGAGCTTTTGGACGGTGTTCAGCCGCGCTCGAACGAGCCGGTGATCCCGATGGCGGTAGGCGAGCCGCAGCATCAGCCGCCGGCGATGCTGGCGCGGATCCTCGCCGAGAAGGCCGATCTCTGGAACCGCTATCCGCCGCCCAGCGGCACGCCCGAATACCGCGCCGCTTGCGCCCAATGGCTGACGCGCCGCTACCGCCTGCCCGAAGGGATGATCACGGGCGAGCGTCATGTGCTGATCGCCAACGGCACGAAAGAGGCGTTGTTCCTGACGCCGCAAATGGCGGTGCCGCCGCAAAAGGCGGGGCGCCGGCCGACCGTGCTGCTGCCCAACCCTTATTATAATGTCTACACCGCCGGCGCGGGGCTCGCCGGCTCCGAGCCCGTCTTCCTCGACTGCACCAAGGAGACGGGCTTCCTCCCCGATCTCGACGCGATCCCCGAAGAGGTCTTGGCGCGCTGCGCGCTCTTCTATCTCTGCAGCCCGGCGAACCCGCAAGGCGCCATTGCCGATCTCGCTTATCTGAAGAAGGCGATCGCGCTGGCCCGCGCCTATGATTTCGTCCTCGCCATGGACGAGTGCTATGGCGAGATCTACGACCGCGCGCCGCCGCCCGGCGCGCTCGAGGCATGCGCCGCGCTCGGCGGTGCGCTCGACAAGGTGCTGGTCTTCCATTCGCTCTCGAAGCGCTCCTCCGCCGCGGGCCTGCGCTGCGGCTTCATCGCCGGCGATCCCTATCTCATCGAGCGCTTTGCGCATTTGCGCTCCTTCGCCGCGGCGCAAGTGCCGCTCGCCGTGCAAGAGGCCGGGATCGCGCTTTGGGGCGAGGAAACGCATGTCGAAGCGAACCGCGCGCTCTACCGAAGGAAATTCGACATCGCCGCAAGCATCCTCGGCACGCGCTTCGGCTTCTATCGCCCGGATGGCGGCTTCTTTCTCTGGCTCGATGTCGGGGATGGCGAAAAGGCGGCGCTGACCTTGTGGCGCGACGCGGCGCTCCGCTGCCTCCCCGGCGCCTACACGTCGCGCACCAATCCGGGCCGCGAGAATCCCGGCCGGCGCTACATCCGCATCGCGCTGGTCCATGACGATGCGATCATCGAAGCGGGCATGCGCCGGCTGATACGCGTGCTCTGAAGCGAGGAAAGAATGGCGAGTATCTCCGAGGTCAGTCGCAAATACACCGAAACGGCATCGCATCCCTGGCGGCGATTCCTGATCGTTGCGACGGGTCTTTCCCTGCTCGGCGCGGCGCTCTGGCTCGCGCTCGCTCTCGCCACCCACGACCGGGGCGATCCCTCCTGGAATCAGTCGATCAGCGCCCTTGTCAAGAATTCGGCGGGGCTCGCCGGCGCGCGCTTCTCGGATGCGCTGCTGCAGTGGTTCGGCCTCGCCGCCTGGCTGTTGCCGCTCATTCTCGCCGATTGGGCGGTGCGCCTCGTCCTGGGCCGCGGCTTGAAGCGCCTCTGGCTCAAGATTCTCACGCTGCCGTTTCTGATGATCGCGGCGCCGCTTGCGATTTCGATCGTGCCGGCGCCGTCGAGCTGGTCCCTGCGTGTCGGCCTCGGCGGCGTCATCGGCAAGCTCGGCCGCGACGGCTTTGCCCATATCAGCATCGCGCCGCCGCTTTCCGCCATGGCCGCCGCCGCTTTCGTCGCGCTGACGCTGCTTTATATTTTCGGCTGGTCGTTTCTCTCCTTCGCGCCGCGCGCCGCGACCAAGAAGCGCTATGTCCGGCCGAGCAAGCGCGCGGCCGTCGTGGATGATGAAGCAAAGCCCGGTCTCTGGACGCGCGCGCTCGCGCTGTTGCCGTCCTGGCCGCGCCGCAAAGCAAGCGACGGGATGGAGACGGCCGAGCCGAAACAACGCCGCGAGCCGCGGCTTGCCGCGATGCCGCAGGCCGCGGCCGCCGATGACGAGGAGGAACAGGAACCCGCGCTGTCGCCGCGCCGCGCCGCCAAGGTCGATGTGCCGCAACGCGCCAAGCAGCGCGAGAAGCAGCGCCAGGCCCTCCTCGATCTCGTTCCGGCGGGCGAGCATCTCTTGCCGCCGCTCGATCTCTTGAACGAGGTCGAGCCCTCGCGCTTCCAAGAGGTGAGCGCCGAGGCGCTGCAGCAGAATGCGCGCCTGCTCGAGACGGTGCTCGCCGATTTCGGCATTCAAGGCCAGATCGTCAAAGTCCGCCCCGGCCCGGTCGTCGCGCTTTACGAGCTCGAGCCCGCGCCCGGCATCAAGGCCTCGCGCGTCATCGGCCTCGCCGACGATATCGCGCGCTCGATGAGCGCCATCTCGGCGCGCGTCGCGGTCATTCCCGGACGCAACGTCATCGGCATCGAGCTTCCCAATCAGCGCGCCGAAATCGTCTATCTGCGCGAGCTCCTGGCATCGGAGGATTACGAGCGCACGGCGGCGAAACTGGCGCTGGTTCTCGGCAAGGAGATCGGCGGCACGCCGGTCATCGCCGATTTGGCGCGCATGCCGCATCTCTTGATCGCGGGCACGACCGGCTCGGGCAAATCGGTCGGCATCAATACCATGATCCTCTCGATCCTCTATCGCATGCCGCCCGATCAGTGCAAATTCATCATGATCGATCCGAAGATGCTCGAGCTCTCGGTCTATGACGGCATCCCGCATTTGCTCGCTCCGGTCGTCACCGAACCGCGCAAGGCGGTGGTCGCGCTCAAATGGACCGTGCGCGAGATGGAGAACCGCTATCGCGCCATGTCGAAGCTCGGCGTGCGCAATATCGAAGGCTACAACCAGCGCCTGGTCGAAGCCAAAGCGCGCGGCGAAGTCCTGAAGCGCCGCGTGCAAACGGGGTTCGATGAGGAGACAGGGCAGCCGATCTTCGAAGAGCAGCCCTTGGCCTCATCGCCCTTGCCGCTCATCATCGTCGTCGTCGACGAGATGGCCGATCTCATGCTGGTCGCGGGAAAGGATATCGAGGCCGCGGTGCAGCGCCTGGCGCAGATGGCGCGGGCCGCCGGCATTCACATCGTCATGGCGACGCAGCGCCCCTCGGTCGATGTCATTACCGGCACGATCAAGGCCAATTTCCCGACCCGCATCAGCTTTCAGGTCACCTCGAAGATCGACAGCCGCACCATCCTCGGCGAGGCCGGCGCGGAGCAGCTCTTGGGTCGCGGCGACATGCTTTTCATGGCCGGCGGCGGGCGCATCACCCGCGTCCATGGGCCGTTCGTCTCCGACGCGGAGGTCGAGCGGGTCGTCCGCTTCTTGAAGGAGAATGGCGGACCGCCCACCTATGTCGACGAGGTGACGGAGGACGAGGATGGCGACGAGCCGGGCATGAGCTTCGGCGGCGAAGGCGGCGGCTCCGGCGATCAGCTCTATGATCAAGCGGTGGCCCTCGTCTGTCGCGAGCGCAAGGCATCGACGAGCTTCGTCCAACGCCATCTCCAGATCGGTTATAACCGCGCGGCGCGGATCATCGAGCGGATGGAGGCGGAAGGCGTGGTGAGTGCGGCCAACCATGTCGGCAAACGCGAGGTTCTGGGCCGCAATATTGACGAGTGATGAAGAAGAATTCACCCATGCTTTCTGTCTCGCGCCGCGATCTGCTTGCGGCCGTGCCCGCGCTTGCCGCGCTCGCGCTCGTGCCGCGCGCGGCGACGGCGGCCTTGACGCAAGCCGATCGCGCCGATCTCGCGCGCATCCAGGATTACCTCAACAATATCCGCACGCTGCAATCGCGCTTCGAGCAGGTCGCGGGCGATGGCGGCGTCGCCACGGGGACGATTTACATCTCGCGCCCCGGCAAGATGCGCGTCGTCTACGATCCGCCGGTGCCGATCCTTCTCGTCGCGACCGACGGTCGCATCTGGTATTACGATCAGAAGCTCGACCAGGTCAGCTTCTTCGACCTGAAGGATACGCCGGCGTGGTTCCTCTTGCAGGACAACGTCCATTTCGGCGGCGATATCACGGTCAGCAATCTCCAGCGCGATGCTCAGGTGCTGCGCGTCACCGTCGGCGAGACGAAGAAGCCCGATCTCGGCCGGGCCACCTTGGTCTTGACCGATCACCCGCTTGAATTGCGCAAGTGGGTGATCATC
The DNA here is from genome assembly GCA_964391905.1 of uncultured Rhizobiaceae bacterium. GTDB lineage: Bacteria > Pseudomonadota > Alphaproteobacteria > ATCC43930 > CGMCC-115725 > CAIKMD01. Next base: position 4,427 of record CAYMNX010000596.1, on the reverse strand, counting down.
GATGCGCAGCAGAAGATGACCACGGTCTCGCTCGACGATCCGCATTACGGCGCTGCGCTCAACCCCAACCTGTTCTATTGGACCGATCCGCGCTCGCCCAACCGCCCCGGCGGCTGACGGAATAACCGGCGTTTCGCCGCCGTTAAGTGCTCATTAAACGCTCTCGCGGCTTACTTGGCTTGCATCAGCTCTTTTCTCGGTCCATCGTTTCCCCATGTCGATCATCGATGCGCCCGCCTCGCGCGCGGTCCTGCCGGAGCAAGGATCGGGCTTCGCCGTCATCGGCATTCAGTGCTGCCGCCGTGACATCGCAACGCCGACCGGCGCTCACCCCGCTCATGCGGTGGTGAAGAAATATGTCGACGCCGTGGTCGACGGCGCGGGCGGCCTGCCGCTGCTCGTCCCCGCCCACGGCGGCCGGCGTGCCGCTGAGGCGATCATCGGTCGCATCGACGGGTTGCTCGTTCCGGGCTCGCCCTCCAACGTCGAGCCGCATCACTATGACGGCTGCCCCAGCCTGCCCGACACGCTGCACGATCCGGCGCGCGACGCGATCGTGCTGCCGCTGCTGCGCGCCGCGGTCGAAGCCGACCTCCCGGTCCTCGCCATCTGCCGCGGCATTCAGGAATTGAACGTCGCCCTGGGCGGGACGCTACATCAGCGGCTCTGCGCCGTGCCCGGCCGGCTGACGCATTACGCGACCGGCTTCGACACGGTCGAGGAGCGCTATGCGCATCGCGCCCATGCCGTCGAGCTGACCGCAGGCGGGACGCTGGCGCGGCTCGCCGGCACGCGGTCCGTGATGGTCAACTCGCTGCATCACCAGGGGATCGATCGCCTCGCATCCGGCTTGACCGTCGAGGGCGTCGCCCCCGACGGCCAGATCGAGGCGGTGAGCGTGCCCGGCGCGCGCTTCATCCTGGGCGTGCAATGGCACCCCGAATTCCGCTTCGCCGAGGATCCGGTCTCGACCCGGCTCTTTGCCGCCTTCGGCGCTGCCTGCCGCGCGCGAGCCGAGGCGCGCTGCATCGCCTGATCCCGGCGACGCCCGCGAGCGCCGGCGCAAGATGGCCAAAAACTCGGCAGGACCGCGATAGTTTGGTGGCATTTTTCGCATGAGAGCCAAGCGCAAAAGGCATTGATCAAGCAAATCAACGCGCTGAGCCGATTTCACACGGCTGCGTGAACCGGATTGACGCGGCCCCTTCCGGTCCCCACCTACACTCTAGAAGCGCGGCGTTCTACGTCGCCGGTCCGTCGGGCGTTCCCCCGAGCCCCTAAGGACCCCCCCGGAACGGGGCTTCGGGCGCCCGGTTACCCCCCTAGCCGGGCGCCTTTTTATTTGCGCGCCGGCATCGCTCCATTTCGGCCACTTTGACCCTCGCCGCTTTTATGCTTCAACAAAGAGGCATTGCAACGAGATGATGGGTCGATGACAGCCTCAGAGCCTTTGGTCATTGCGCGGCAGGGCTATCTTTTCGTCGGCGGGAAATATCACGAGCTCGGGGGCAAGCAGGTTCTGACCGGCCAGCTCTATGCCGAGTTTCAGATCCCGCAACAGCAACGCTGCCCCTATCCCGTCATCATGGTTCATGGCGGCGGCCAGTCCGGCACCAACTACACCGGCACGCCCGACGGCCGCGACGGCTGGGCGCAGCATTTTTTGCGCCGCGGCTACGCCGTCTATGTCGTCGACCAGGTGGGGCGCGGCCGCGCCGCCTATCGCGGCGAAGTCTATGGCGCCCTGCGCGACCCCGACATCGTCGGCGCGCAGCAGCGCTTCGTTGCGATCAAGCGCCATGCGCTCTGGCCGCAGGCGGAGAAGCACACGCAATGGCCGGGAGGCGATGCACCGGGCGATGCGGTCTTCGACCAGTTCGTCGCCTCGCAGTTGCCGACCATCGCCGATTTCACGCAGCAGCAGCTCCTCAACCGCGATGCGCTGATCGCGCTCATCGACAAGATCGGTCCCGCGATCCTGCTCACGCATTCGCAATCGGGCGCGTTTGGCTGGCCGGTGGCGGATGCGCGCCCCGATGCGGTGAAGGCGCTCATTCAAGTGGAGCCGAGCGGCCCGCCTTTTTACGAGATCAGCCTCGACTATATCGGCCCGCCCGAATTCTATCGCACCGGCAACAAGGCGCGGCCTTGGGGGCTGAGCGCCGCGCCGCTCACCTACGATCCGCCGGTCTCCTCGCCGCACGAGCTCGTCCCGGTGCGGCAGGAGACGCCCGACGCGCCGGGCCTCGCGCGCGGCTGGCTGCAGAAGGAGCCCGCGCGCAAGCTGCCGCATCTGCAGAAGATGCCGATCCTCGTTTTGACCGGCGAGGCGTCTTACCACGCCGCCTTCGATCATCTCACCGTGAAGTATTTGGAGCAGGCCGGCGTCCATCCGACTTTCATCCGGCTCGAGGATGTCGGCGTGCGCGGCAATGGCCATATGTTGCAGCTCGAGAAGAACAATCACGAGATCGCGGCGGTCATGATCGACTGGCTCGAGAAGGCGCTGCCCGCGTAGCACAGGCAAGGACCGAATCTTCAGGTCCGCGCCCGTCGTGCGAAGCAAAAATCGACAAGGACCTTATGGCGACCACCATCGTTACCTGGAACATCAACTCGATCCGCATCCGGATCGATCTCGTCAAGCGCGCGATCGGCGAACTCAATCCCGATGTGCTGTGCTTGCAGGAAACCAAGACGCCCGACGAATTCTTTCCGCGCGAAGCGGCCGAGGCACTGGGCTATCCGCACATGCTGATTCACGGCATGAAAGGCTATAACGGCGTTGCCATCCTCTCGCGCCTCCCGCTCGCGAATCCACGCAGCGAGGGCTGGTGCGGGCGCGAGGATTGCCGTCACGCGATCGCCGAGCTGCCGGGCGGCATCGAGCTTCACAATGTCTATGTGCCGGCGGGCGGCGATATTCCCGATCCCGCCGCGAATCCGAAATTCGCGCACAAGCTGCGCTTTCTCGACGAGGTCACGGGCTGGTTCGAGGGGCGGCGCGCGGCGACGCGGCCGATGATCCTGGTCGGCGATCTCAACATCGCGCCGCTCGAGACCGATGTCTGGTCGCACAAGCAATTGCTGACGGTGGTGAGCCATACGCCGGTCGAGGTCGAGAAGCTGTCGAAGCTGCAGCAGGCGGCGACCTTCGTCGACGCCGTGCGCCATTTCATTCCGCCGGAGCAGAAGCTTTACACCTGGTGGAGCTATCGCGCGCGCGACTGGGCGGCGTCCGATCGCGGCCGGCGTCTCGACCATGCCTGGGTGACGCCGGTCTTGAAGGATCGCCTCGCCGGCGCCGTCGTCCATCGCATGGCGCGCGATTGGGAGCGCGGCTCCGATCATGTGCCGGTGCTGATCCGCCTTTATGACTGAGGCGATCCGGGGGCGGCGGCGAAGCGGGGTCCGGGCGATACCACCCGCAATCCGGGAATAATATTAACGAATCGCTCAGGATTTACTGGATTTTCATAATAACGGCGCCTTGCAATACAAGTCTTTAGGGCGCATTCTTGACGCATTATGTCATCGCCGATGGTCGAATCGGATCGCTCTCGAACATTGTCCTTTGCGCGGCGGTGGGCCGCTCTCATTGCGATCATCGTCATCGGGGCCGCGCTTTCGGGGCTCGCCTATTTCGTCGCCCGCCGCGGCGATGATTTGCGCGTTGCCAGCATCCTCGAGTTCCGCGCCGAGTGGCGCGCGCGCGACTTCGAGCACAAGCTTCGTCTCACGGCCCAGCCGGCCGAGATCCTGGGACCGCTGATCGCCGCGCAGCGGGATTTCGATCCCGCGGTCTTTCGCCGCTTCGTGCAGCTTTCGCATGATCCGACGGATGTGGCCGACGCGCTGATCTGGGCGCCGCTCGTCCGCGATGCCGACCGTGCCGCCTTCGTCGCCATGGCGCGCCGCCAGGGCCAGCCGAATTTCGACATTCTCGACCTCACCGTGTCGGGCACCACCGCACCGGCGGCGGCACGCCACGAATATTTGCCGATCTGGCTCGCCGAAACCTTCGACGGCGCGCGTTCGTCGCCCGGGCTCGACCTCTTCGTCATGCCGGATCGCCGCCGTTGGGCGGAAGAGGCGCGGGATACGGGGCGGCCCGTGGCGGTGCCGTTCGCGCCGGTGCTCTCCGGCGCCACCGCGCCGGCGATGTTTCTCGTCTACGTCCCCGTCTACGCGGCCGGGCGCGTGCCGGCGACGGCGGCCGAGCGCCAGGCCGCCTTTCGCGGCCTCGTCGTCGGTCGCTATCGCATCGCGAAGCTCCTGACCGCCGCGATCAAGGGGACGCCGCCGATCGAGGAGCGCATCGATTTTCTCGTCGATGCCGATCCGCGCGGCTTCGGCCCGTTGCAACTCGCGAGCTACGATCCCGATCGCAATGGCTTCGTCGAAGGCACGCCGATCCCGGCGCGGCC
>CAYMNX010000595.1:0-3162 GCA_964391905.1 uncultured Rhizobiaceae bacterium | reverse complement strand
TGGCAGCCGCGTTTACGAGCTGGTCGCGCGACTCGTCGCGTCATCGGCTTGCGCGGTGAAAGGTTAGCGCGCTCATGCTGTTTCAGCTTCTCTCACCACTGGCCGACCGGTTCGAGCCGTTCAACCTTTTCCGCTACCTGACCTTCCGTTCCGGCGGCGCCATCGTCACCGCGCTGTTCATCAGCTTTCTCTGCGGCCCGGCGATCATCCGCTGGCTGCGCGCGATCCAGCGCGAGGGCCAGCCGATCCGGCTCGACGGGCCCGAGTCGCACATCCTCACCAAGAAGGGTACGCCCACCATGGGCGGCTTCCTCATCCTGCTCGCCTGGGTCAGCTCGACCATTCTCTGGGCGGATCTCAGCACCCTCTATGTCTGGGTGACGCTCTTCGTCACGGTCGGCTTCGGCACCATCGGCTTTCTCGACGATTACAACAAGCTCGCGAGCCGCTCGCATAAGGGCGTGTCGGGCCGCACCCGCCTTCTTGCCGAGCTCTTGATCGCGGCGATCGGCACGCTCGCGGTCATGTACATCACGCGCTCGCCGCTCGGCACCGCCTTCGCCATTCCGTTCTTCAAATCGGTGCTCGTCCCGCTCGGCTGGTTCTTCCTGCCGGTCGGCGCTTTCGTCGTGACCGGCGCATCGAACGCCGTCAACCTCACGGATGGGCTCGATGGTCTCGCCATCGTTCCGGCGATGATCGCCGCGGGCTGCTTCATGCTGATCGCCTATCTGAGCGGCAACGTCGTATTTGCCAATTACCTGCAGATCCAGCACGTGCCCGGCACTGGCGAGCTCGCTGTCTTCTGCGCCGCCCTGGTCGGCGCGGGCCTCGGCTTCCTCTGGTTCAATGCGCCTCCCGCCCTGGTGTTCATGGGCGATACCGGCTCGCTCTCGATCGGCGCCGCGCTCGGGATCATCGCCGTCGTCACCAAGCACGAGATCGTGCTCGCCATCATCGGCGGCCTCTTCGTGCTCGAGACCGTATCGGTCATCGTGCAAGTCGCGAGCTTCAAGCTCACGGGCAAGCGCGTCTTCCGCATGGCGCCGCTCCACCATCATTTCGAGCGCAAGGGCTGGCAGGAGCCGACCATCGTCATCCGCTTTTGGATCATCGCCTCGATCCTCGCGATCGCCGGCCTTTCGACCTTAAAGCTGCGGTGAGGGCGCGATGATCGACGTCACCTCCTTCCGCAACGAGAAGATCGCCGTGATGGGCCTCGCGCGTTCGGGCCTCGTTGCGGCGGAAGCGCTGCAGAAAGGCGGCGCGCGGGTCCTCGCTTGGGACGATGCGTCGGCACGACGCGAGGCCGCCGCGCAGCGCGGCCTTCCCGTCGTCGATCTCGCGCGCGCCGATCTTTCCGGCGTCAAGGCGCTGGTGCTCTCGCCTGGCATTCCTGCGACGTTCCCGAAGCCGCACCCGGTCGCCGCGCGCGCCCGTGCCGCCCAAATCGAGATCATCGGCGATATCGAGCTCCTGGCGCAGAGCTGCCGCGCCGCGCGCTATGCCGGCATCACCGGCACCAATGGCAAATCGACGACCACGGCGCTCCTCGGCCACATCCTCAAGGAGGCCGGCGTCAGGGTCGCGGTCGGCGGCAATCTCGGCATTCCCGTCCTGCAGCTCGATCGGCTCGGGGGGGACGGCGTCTACGTCCTCGAGATGAGCTCCTATCAGCTCGAGCTCACCAAGAGCCTCGTCTTCGATGTCGCGGTGCTCCTCAACATCACGCCCGATCATCTCGATCGCCATGGCGGCATGGACGGGTACATCGCTGCGAAGGAGCGCATCTTCGCCGGCGAGAAGCCGGGGCAGGCGGCGGTGATCGGGACGGATGACGCGATCTGCCGCGGGCTCGCGAAGAAGCTCGGCGATGCCGGCCGCAAAGTCGTGCCGATCTCGGCCGAGCGCGCGGTCGCCGGTGGCGTCTATGTCATGGGCGGCACGATCGTCGACGACATCGAAGGTGCGAAGAAGCCGATCCTCGATCTGGCGGAAGCGCCCCGCCTCCCCGGCTCTCACAATTGGCAGAACGCGGCGGCGGCTTTCGCCGCGGCGCGTTGTCTCGGGATCGCTGCCGCCGATGCCGCGCGCGCCATAAAAAGCTTTCCCGGCCTTGCCCATCGCCAGGAGCTCGTCGCGGTCATCGACGGCGTCCGCTACATCAATGACAGCAAGGCGACCAATGCCGATGCGGCGGCAAAGGCGCTCGCCTGCTACGACAGGATCTGCTGGATCGCGGGCGGCGTCGCCAAGGAAGGCGGGATCACCTCGCTCGGCCCCTACTTTCCGCGCATCCGCCATGCCTTTCTCATCGGCGAGGCCGCGCCGGCCTTCGCTCAGACCTTGTCGGGCCGCGTGCCCTTCACCATGTCCGGCGATTTGGCGACGGCCGTGCATCAAGCCCGCGACGCCGCCGGCCGCGACGGCACCGTGCTGCTCTCGCCTGCCTGCGCCTCCTTCGATCAATTCACCGATTTCGAGGCCCGCGGCGATGCGTTCCGCCGACTCGTCGAGGCGATGAAAGCGGGGGGCGGCACATGACCACTTTCGCCCGCACCGATCGCAGCGTGGTCGCGCAATGGTGGTGGACGGTCGACCGCTGGTCGATCCTCGCCGTCCTCGCATTGATCGGTTTCGGCTCGCTGCTCGTCATGGCGGCAAGTCCTGCGGTGGCCGTGCATATCGGCACCGACAGTCTGCACTTCGTGCGCCGCTATTTTGCCGTCCTGCCCTTCGCGCTCGCGTTGATGTTCGGCATCTCGCTCTTGAGCCCGCGCGCAGTCCGACTCGTCGCGGTGGCCGGCTTCATTGTCACGCTCGTGCTCCTCGCCTACACCCTCGTCGGCGGCGTCGAGATCAAGGGCGCGCGGCGGTGGATCGACCTGCCCGGCCTGTCGCTACAGCCTTCGGAGTTCGCGAAGCCCTGCTTCGCTGTGGTCGCGGCCTGGCTCTTCGCGCAAAGCAAGTTGCGCCCGGGCTTTCCCGGCCAGGCGATCGCGATCGCGCTCTACGTCGTCGTTACCGCGCTGCTGATCCGTCAGCCCGATCTCGGCATGGCGGCGGTGGTCTCGGCGGTGTGGTTCACGCAGTTCTTCCTCGCCGGGCTGCGGCTCTTCTGGGTCGCGGCCGGGCTCGCCTCGGGCGCCGCCGGCTTCGTCG
>CAYMNX010000594.1:0-14094 GCA_964391905.1 uncultured Rhizobiaceae bacterium | reverse complement strand
CGGGATCGGGCGCCTCGGTGATCGGACGGCCGATGACGAGATAATCGGCGCCCGCCTCGAGCGCGGCGCGCGGCGTTTGCACGCGCTTTTGATCGCCGATCGCCGCACCGGCCGGGCGAATACCCGGCACCACCAGCAGGAAATCCCGGCCGCAGGCCTGGCGCAGCACCGCCACTTCCTGCGGCGAGCAGACGACGCCGTCGACGCCGGCCGATTTCGCAAGCAACGCAAGGCGCTGCACTTGCACCGCGGTCGGGCCGCTTTGGCCGGTCGCGGCGAGATCGCCATCGTCGAGGCTCGTCAGCACGGTAACGGCGAGGAGCTTCGTCCGCCGGCTTCCACGCGCCTCGACCGCGGCGCGCAGCATCGCCGGCCCGCCGCTCGCATGAAGCGTCAGCAGCAGCGGATCGAGCGCCAGCGCGGCGCGCACCGCGCCCGCCACCGTATTGGGAATATCGTGCAGCTTGAGGTCGAGAAACACATTGGCTTGGCCGCGCGTAGCTTGCCGCACGCCCTCGGCGCCATGCGCCGTGAAGAATTCGAGGCCGAGCTTCACGCCGCCGACGGCGCGAGACACGGCGGTGATGAGAGCCTCGGCGCGGCTCAGCTCCGGCGTGTCGATCGCGCAGAGTACGGGATTGCGGTCCATGCTTATCCGTTGACAGTGTAATCGAGTGCGACCTGAGCGGCGGTCAAATCTTCGAGCGAATGGCCGACCGATTTGAAGAGCGTGATCTGGTTATGATAGCGGCGGCCGGCGCGATCGCCACGGGTCAGCTCGAAAAGATCGCCGGCAATGTCGAAAGCGGAAATTACGCCGGAAGCGATCGGAATGACGATATCGCCCGCCTGCGTCTCCGCCGCCTCGCGGGTGTCGACGAACACCCGCGCCTTGGGCATGGTCTCGTCATCCGCCTCGCGCATCGTCGGCGTTCTGCCGCCGACAAGATCGATATGGACGCCAGGGGTCAGCCATTCACCTTTGAGTATCGGCTCTTGCGCTGCGGTGGCGCAGACGATGATTTGCGCGCCGCGCGCGGCTTTGGGAAGGTCGGTCGTCGCCGCAACTTTGAGGCCGCGCCGGTCGAGCCGTTTGGCAAGCCGCGCCGCCTTGTCGGGATCGCGACCCCAGACCAGAACATTGTGAATAGGGCGCGTGCTGGCATGAGCTTCGATGAGGTGCGAGGCGAGCGCTCCCGTGCCGATCATGAGGAGGCGCTCGCAATCGGGACTGGCGAGATAGCCGGCGGCAAGCGCCGAGGCGGCGGCCGTACGCCGCGCCGTCAAGGCGGGCCCATCAAAGATCGCCAGGGCTTCTCCCGTCTTGCCGTCGCACAGCATGTAGGAGCCCATGCGCAATTGCTTTTGCCCGGGCGGTGACGCGGGGAAAGCGGTGGTCACCTTGATGCCGAAATGCCGTCCCGCTTGCCAGGCCGGTAGGATGATGAGCGAGCCCTCCTGACCGGGAGGAACGGGGATGCGATAGAGATCCGCCGGCGGTGTTTCCGTGGTTCGGCTGCGAAACGCTTGGCGCAGCGCCTCGACCAGCGGCGGGAAGGGGAGCGCCGCGATGGTTTCGCTGTAGCCGAGAACGCGCATCTCCGCCGGAAGTACCGTGCGGCTCCGGCCGCGTCAATGCGGGTCGGCTGGAGCGATCGCGCGGGAGGTCTGGGGCGGCAGGGCCGTGGGCGGCGCCTCGGCCGGAGGTGTCCGCGCTGCGAGCGTGCGCTCCAATTCCTCGATGCGGTGCCGAAGGCGCCGCGCCTCGCGGCGCCAGCGACGGCCGTTGACCCAAGCGACGAACTCGCCGATGAAGAAGCCGACCACCAGCGTCAGCAGCACAACGAAGCACACGGGCCATTCGAAAGCGAAGGGGAACGGCCACAGATCGAGGGTCATCGTCTGGCGATTGGCGACCGCGAAGACGATGAGGATGAGTGCGATCAAACCCCAGATGAGCCAGCGAACGAATCTCATGATCTAGCCCGGACGGGGCCGCAAGGCCGGTGCGACGAGGCCGGCAATTCAGCTGCCGCTATTGAGGCGGGCGCGCATTTCCTTCCCGGTCTTGAAGAACGGGATGTGCTTCTCGCTAACCTGGACGCTTTGACCGGTGCGCGGGTTGCGTCCCTGTCTTGCCTCGCGCCGCTTCACCGAAAATGCGCCGAAGCCGCGCAGTTCGACCCGATCGCCACGCGACAGGGCATTCGAGATCTCATCGAAGATCGTGCTGACAATCCGCTCGACGTCGCGCTGATAGAGATGCGGATTGCGCTCGGCCAATCGTTGGATGAGCTCCGATTTTGTCATGGCCACGCTCTTCCCCAGGCCTTGTACTCAGTGGGTCGCGAGCCTGCCAAATAAGACCAGGTTAGTCAAGGAGTTAGGGGTGAGCGCAACCGCTGCGCTCACTTCTCCTCGCCTTTTTCGCCACGGGCACGGCTGATGGCGGCGCCGAGGATGTCGCCGAGGCTCGCGCCGCTGTCGGACGAGCCATATTCGGCCATCGCCTCTTTTTCCTCGTCGATCTCGCGCGCCTTGATCGACAGCGTCGCCTTGCGCGTCGCCCGATCGAAGGCGGTGATCTTGGCATCGACCTTCTCGCCGATGGCGAAGCGGTCAGGCCGTTGCTCGGCGCGATCGCGCGACAGCTCGGATTTGCGGATGAAGCCCGGGATTCCGCCCGCCATCTCGACCTCGATCCCGCCATCGGTGACGGCCGTTACCGTGCTGGTCACGACATCGCCTTTTTTCACCGCATTGGCGCTGGCCTCGAGCGGGTCGGCCTCGAGCTGCTTGATGCCGAGGCTGATGCGCTCCTTCTCGACATCGACGTCGAGCACGCGCACCTTGACCATGTCGCCTTTCTTGTAGTCGAGGATCGCCTGCTCGCCGGGGCGCTTCCAGTCGAGATCCGAGAGATGCACCATGCCGTCGATATCGCCAGGCAGGCCGACGAACAGGCCGAATTCGGTGATGTTCTTGATCTCGCCCTCGAGGTCGCTGCCCGCGGGATATTTCTCGACGAACGCCTCCCATGGATTGGACATGCATTGCTTGAGGCCGAGGCTGATGCGCCGCTTCTGCGGGTCGACATCCAGCACCTGGACCTCGACCTCCTGGCTCGTCGAGACGATCTTGCCGGGATGGACGTTTTTCTTCGTCCAGCTCATCTCGGAGACATGGACGAGGCCCTCGACGCCGGGCTCCAAGTCGACGAAAGCGCCATAATCAGTGATGTTGGTGACGCGGCCGCGGAAGCGCGCGCCGGCCGGGTATTTGAGCTCGACGCCCTCCCACGGATCGGCTTCGAGCTGCTTCATGCCGAGCGAGATACGTTGCGTCTCCGCATTGAAGCGGATGACCTGTACCTTCACCGTCTGGCCGATGTGAAGCGCCTCGGACGGATGATTGATGCGCCGCCACGCAATGTCGGTGACATGCAGCAGACCGTCGACGCCACCCAGATCGACGAAGGCACCGTAATCGGTGATGTTCTTCACGACCCCGGTGAGAATCTGGCCTTCCTTCAGCGAAGCGACCAGCTCGGAGCGCGCCTCGGCGCGGCTCTCCTCGAGCACGGCGCGGCGCGACACGACGATATTGCCGCGCGAGCGATCCATCTTGAGGATCTGGAAGGGTTGCGGCGTGCCCAAGAGCGGGGTGATGTCGCGCACGGGACGGATATCGACCTGGCTGCCCGGCAGGAAGGCGACCGCGCCCGAGAGATCGACGGTGAAGCCGCCTTTGACGCGACCGAAGATGATGCCATTGACGCGCTCATTCGCCTGGAAGCTCTTCTCGAGCAGGGTCCAGGCCTCCTCGCGGCGCGCCTTCTCGCGCGAGAGCTGCGCCTCGCCGTTCTTGTCCTCCATCCGCTCGAGATAGACCTCGACGGTATCGCCGGGCTTGATCTCGGCGGGGCGACCGGGAGCGGCAAATTCTTTGAGGGCGACCCGACCTTCGGATTTCAATCCGACATCGATCAGGACGGTATCGTTCTCGACGGCGAGGACGCGGCCCTTGACGACCGTTCCTTCGAGCCCGGAAGCGGTTCCGAGCGATTCATCCAACAGCGCGGCAAAGCTCTCTTTGCTTTGTGCGGCTTCCTGCGCGACAGCCATTCAGTCTCCCAAGCCTCCCCCGGCGATCTGTCACGGCCGCCGCCGGGGATAGCAGCATGCCGTGGGCCGCCAGCTTGATCGGGCGCGGCGGCGTGAACCCGGCATCCTGCAAACGCCTCTAGCGAGGCTTCCCGGCGAGCTTCTTGTCAACCAAGGCAACCGCCTCTTCAAAGGCGGTATTGGCATCGAGCGTGGTGGTGTCGAGCGCAAAGGCGTCTTCGGCCTGACGCAAGGGCGCCGCAAGGCGCTCCCGGTCGCGGGCATCACGTTGCTCAATGTCCTGCAGGACGCGCTGGTATATAGCGATCTCGCCGCTTTCCTGCAACTCCTTGAACCGCCTTGAGGCTCGAGCTTCGGCACTGGCCGTCACATAGAGTTTCACATCGGCATCGGGGCACACCACGGTACCGATATCGCGGCCGTCGAGAACGGCGCCTTTGAAGCCGGGCGGCGGGTGATGGGCGAAATCGCGCTGAAAAGCCAAGAGGGCCGCCCGGACGGCCGGGACCGCCGCGACGATCGAGGCGGCCTGGGAGATGCGATCCTCGCGCAGACGCGGATCATTGAGATCCTCGGGCCGGACGCGTCTTGCGGCGGCCGCGGCGGCTGTAGGATCGGCGGGATCGCCGCCGCTTTCCAAAGCCCGCAGCGCCGCGGCACGGTAGAGCCCGCCCGTATCAAGGAAGGCTAAACCATAATGCTGTGCCAGCCGTCGCGCCAAAGTCCCCTTGCCCGAGGCGGCGGGGCCGTCGATGGCGATGATCACGGATGCACCGCGGCGATCGCGGCGCCGAGCCCGTTCATCAGCGCAACGAATCCCGGGAAGCTCGTCGCGATGGTGGCACTGTCGTCGATTTGCACCGGACGGCGCGCCGCCATGCCGAGAACAAGGAATGACATAGCGATGCGGTGATCGAGCGCCGCTGCGACGGAAGCGCCGCCCTCGGGCCGCTCACCCTTGCCCTCGACGATGAGCGTATCGCCCTCGATCGCGACCGTCGCGCCGCAGGCGGTAAGACCGTCGGCGATCGCGGCGAGCCTGTCGCTCTCCTTGACCCGCAGTTCGGCGAGGCCGTGCATAACGGTGTGGCCCTTGGCAAAGGCGGCGGCGACCGCGAGGATCGGGTATTCGTCGATCATGCTCGGCGCGCGCTCTGCCGGAACGGTCACGCCTGTCAAGGGGCCGGCGGTGATGGCGAGATCGGCGATCGGCTCGCCGCCCTCGATGCGGCGATTGTTGAATTCGATGCCGGCCCCCATCTCGCGCAGCGTCGTGAATAAGCCCGCGCGCAACGGGTTGATGCCGACGCCCGCGATCTCGATCCTCGACCGCGGCAGCAACAGCGCGGCAACGGCCGGGAATGCGGCCGAGGAGGGATCGCCGGGAATGACGAGATCGGCGGCGCGCAGTTCGGGTTGCCCTTTCACGGTGACGCGCCTGCCGCCGCCATCCGTCGCCGTCGACGTCACTGTCGCGCCGAAATGGCGCATGAGATTTTCGGTATGGTCGCGCGAGGCGAGCGGCTCGATGACGGTGGTCTCGCCGCGCGCCGAGAGGCCTGCGAGGAGAATGGCCGATTTCACCTGGGCCGAGGCGACGGGGGTCGCGTAGGTGATTGGCAATGGCTCGGCGGCACCAGCGATCGCCAGCGGCAGCCTGCCGCCGAAACGCGCCGTGACGCGTGCGCCCATGCGCTGCAGCGGCTCGGTGACGCGTGCCATCGGGCGCCGCCGCAGCGACGCGTCGCCGGTGAAAAACGCCGTGAGATCGTGGCCCGCGACTACGCCCATCAAGAGGCGCGTGCCAGTTCCGGAATTGCCGAGGTCGAGAATCGCATCGGGCTCTTGCAGTCCGCCGATGCCGACGCCACTTACGCTCCAGGCGCCTTCCGGGTCTCGCGTGACCCCCGCCCCGAGCGCGCGCATCGCGGCGGCGGTGCAGAGCACGTCTTCGCCTTCCAAGAGGCCTTCGACGCGCGTGCTGCCGACAGCGAGCCCGCCGAGAATGAGGGCGCGATGCGACATCGATTTGTCGCCCGGTACGCGGCAGCGTCCGCTGAGGGGGCCGGCGGTTCCGGACGAGAGCGGCGATACGGATCGGGTTGACATGGGCGGTCGACTCTCTACCACATCGCGCCCGATCGGCAACAGAGATCGCGATCGCCGCGATTTTAGTTTTGACAGAGGCGACGCGGCATGGCAAAGGGCGCCAGCGGCGCTGCGCCTCAACGCGCATCGAACCAGACGGAGGCCATGATGGATAAACAGGAATGGGGAACAAAGCGACTCTGCCCGAATTGCGGCACGCGCTATTATGACATGCATCACGATCCGATCGTGTGTCCGCGCTGTGGTGCGAATTTCGATCCCGAGGCGCTTTTGAAGACGCGCCGCACCCGTGCCGCCGCGCCCGCAATGGTCGAGCCTGTCGCCGATGACGAGATCGAGCCGGATCTTGGCGGCGATGAAGCGCCGGTGCCGGGCGATGGCGATGGGGGCTTGCCGGCCGAGGCGGATGACGAGGAAGAGGAAGAAGGCGAGGAAATCGAGGGCGATGAGGAAGAGGAGGAAGAGGTCCTCGAAGATGCGTCGGAGCTCGGCGAAGACGAAGACGATATGGCCGAGGTGATCGAGAACGTCGACGACGAAGAGGAATAAGGCCGAGAAACGGCCGCGGGGTCATAGCTCAGTTGGGAGAGCGCTACAATGGCATTGTAGAGGTCCGGGGTTCGAATCCCCGTGGCTCCACCATTTGATCCGCAGCGGCGCTAGAGGCCGCATGGGGTCGAGAAGGAAAGAAGGCTCGGTCGCGGCGACCGAGCCTTCTTTGTTTTGCCGAAAGAGTTGGCGCTCGCGCAGCCACTGCGACGCTGAAATCCGGCCAGCGTAAGGACCTTGCTCAAAGGTAAGCTAGAGCGTGGCGACTGCCCGATGCAGATCGAGAAGCGACAGGACGGTATCGGGCGGGCGTCGGCCGAAGCCGCATTCCGTTGCGACGCCGTAGTTGGAGACGAACTGGTCGGCACTCGCCATGCGGCGCTTTGCGCCGTCGATGCCGTCCGTCAAATGGATCAGTCCGAGGAACAGCGCGGTTCGCTCGTCGAGGGCCAGATCCTTCAGCGGCGCAAAATATTCCTTGTCCTCACGGTCGCGCGGCACGGGGAGATGGAGCCACGAAACCGTGCGGTGCGTCGCGGCCTTGAGTTGGTTGGCAATGCTCGCCATCAGTGCCGTGTCGCGCGGCTCGACAAAATGCTTGTGGCCGGCGTCGCCATAGCAAAAGTGCCAGCCGAGCTCGACCGGCTCCGGAATGTGGTCGCTCAGCCGCGCAATCGTCGCGATCAGCGTGTGGCTCGAGAACATCTTGGCGAGATCCGAATCGGGCTTTTCCCAGATGCGATGAAATTCGACCGCGATGTCCCATTGCAAGCTCAGGTCGTCATGCGGGATCGACCGGAGAATCTGGCCGACCTCGTCGAGGAGCGCCGTTTCGTATGATCGGCAGATTTCCGGAAGCGCGGGGCTTCCCCAGAAGAATGCCTGCACGACGGCGAGCGGCGTCGGCAGGCTGACTTGGAACCGCGCCTGTCGGTTGAAACCCTTGGCGCGGAGTGCCGTGAACACCTTATAGGACGCGAGCGCCGCGCTTGCGTAACCAAGGTTTTCAAATCGGATATCGCGCGCTGGAATGCCCGGCAAAAGACCGTAGGTCGGATAGGCTATGCCATGCAGGTCGCGCTCGCCGGTGCGCACGACACCCTTCGTCCGCTCGACCACGTCGCCCTGCCACGCGGTCCAAGCGGCGCGCCGGCCGGTTTCCCCGTCGGGCACGCGGTTGATGGATCCGCCGATCCGCGCTGAGACCTCGCGAAACACCTCTTCGCTCGAGGAGAGGGGAACACTGCCGACCAAAAGAACGGGTTTCGTCAAGTTCCCATCCCTCCCGCCATTATTTTTCGAAACGAGGGTGCGCTACGCGGGGTTGCCACCGAGCACGGTCTCTTTCCTCGTCTGCCGGGCGGCCAACATCAGGACGACGAGGAAGATGGCGGCGATCATGCACAGCACGCCCATCGATCCAAAGACGTAATGTGGCGAACCTCCGGTCGACAGGATGGCGCCAGCGAGGATTGGGCCGACGACGGCACCGAAACGCGATACGCCGATGGCCCAGCCAATGCCGGTCGAGCGAATGGCGGTCGGATAGGCCGATGCAACGAGAGCGACGAGGCCGCTCGACGTTCCGCCAAGGGCGAAGCCCTCGACGAAAGAGCAGACGGCGAAGCCTTCGACCGACGCCACGGCAAATCCGAGCACGCTGACCGAGATCGCGCCGATCACGACGCCGGTGATGACGACGACATAGGGGTTCGTCTTGTCCATGATGCGGCCGATGAGCGGCGCGCCAATGACGGCCCCAGCGCTGTTCGCGGAAATCATCAGCGGCGCTTTCGAGATCGGGATGCCCGCTTCGCGCAGCACCGGAACCATCCAGGCGAGAACCGTGATCAAAACCAGCCAGCAGCAAAAGAACACGACCCAGAAGCAGATCGTGGTGAGCGCGCGGCCGTCGGTGAACAGGTTCTGGATCCCAGCACCTGCCGAACGTTCTTCGGTGATGAGGTATTTCGTGTCGGGTGTCTGAACGAGATCCGGCGCGATGCGTCCAACGATGGCCGATAGCCGCGTGAAGCCGGTGCCATGCACCACCAGGAATCCCGCGGATTCGGGAACCAGGGCCAGCATCAACAGGGCGATGCCAATGGGAACGATACCGCCGATATAGTAGACCGTCTCCCAACCATGCGTCGGCAGAAGGGCCGATGACAGCAATCCACCCACCACGTTGCCGGCGGGAACCATCGTCCACATCAGGGCGACAATGGTCGCCCGCACGCGCAACGGCGCATATTCCGTCGAGATGCTGACAAAGGTGGCCGACGCTCCTCCGAGGCCAAGGCCGGTCAGGAATCGCAGCACGATCAGATGGTCATAGCTGCCGGCGAGAGGTGTCAGAGTCGAGAAGGCTCCGAACACCGCGACGGACAGGATCAGGATCGATTTGCGTCCGAAACGGTCTGCCAAGGGGCCGGCGACGAAGGCACCGATCATAAAACCGAACTGTGCCGCGGAAAAGACCGGCCCGAAGCTTTTCACATCCAGCCCCAGCGATGCCGCAATCGCCGGCGCCGTTATGCCGATGACCACGGAATCATATCCATCCATCAACGCAGCGAGCGCGCAGAGGAAGAATACGCCCATCTGAAAACGGGATACCGCTCTGGCGTTGATGAGGTCGGTGATGTTGATGGTATTCGTGGTGGTCATCGTTTCCCCCGCTCCGTTTTTGAGCCGATTGCTTGAACGGCTAATGGCTCATCTGCTTGGCAATATCGGCATGCAAATCGAGCAGCCGGCGAACCTCGTCGGGCGTTTTGCAGCGACCGAGACCGCACTCTGTCGCAATGCCGAAATTTCCGATCACCTTTCGCGCGGCCTCGGCGCGTTTCAGCGCGCCGCCAATTCCATCCGCCGCATGGACGAGCCCGAGAAAGAGCTGGCAGCCGGCAGGCAAGGCAAGCTGTTTGAACGGCGCGAAAAACGCGTCATCGGTGCGGGCGATGGGCACCGGCATGTGGATGAACGACACGGCGCGTCCAGCCCGCCCCACAAGCGCGTTTCCGAGCGATACCATGCTTTCCGCATCGAGCGGCTCGATGAAGTGCTTGGCCTCGAAGTCGCCGTAGCAAAGATGGAAGCCAAGCTCGACATCGGCGGGGATATCGCGGCACAGCCGGCTCACGCGCGCGATGATGCCGGCTTTGTCGACGACCTTGGAATAGAATGTCGATCGGCCATCCCAGAGGATCATCTCGATGCAGAGGTCCCATTGGATGCTGAGATCCTTGTGTGGGATCTCGGCGGATATCTTGGCGACTTCCCTGCGCATGGCCGCCTCATAGGCTGGCTCGATCTGCATCACGGCATCGGGCGCGCAAAATGCGTCGATAACCGCCAATGGTGTCGGCAAGCAGACCTGGAAGCGGGTGTTGGCGCCGATGTCGTTCCGATCCCGCGCGCGCAGGAAATCCTGGTAGGAGGCGCGGGCTTCGCGCGCATAGCCGAGCTCGCCGAATTGGAGCTGCTGCTGTGCGATCCCGTCGCCGAGCCGCAGTTTCGGCAGGCCGGCGGAAGCCTTTTGCTGATAGGCCGTATCCACCGTCAGGAACGGATTGGCTCTGAGCAGCGGGTATTGCCAACTGATCCAAAGGCGGCGGCCGCCGGGCTCACCGTCCGGAATTCGCGCAAGGCTGGCGCCGAGTGTTTTCGCGGCAGTCTCGAAGACGGCATCCACGTCTTCCAGGCCGACGCTGCCGACGAGATGCACGGCCACCGTCATGATTTCTCCCGCGGCATTTAATTCCTTATTTAAAGAATTAAAGCCTGGAATCTCGGAGAGAGTCAAGCTGGCGACGGGCTCCCATGCCGATTCGTCGAGCGCCGCCGGCGCTCTTTATCTATGACGGCGGTACGCCATATGATGCGGCGCGAGAGCGAAAGGGGTGAGCATATGGGCGCTGCGGTTAAATCTTCGGCGGCGCGCGGCAAGGGGCGTCCGACGATGCGCGGATCTGTTGGCAAGGAAGCCCTGGTCGCTGCCGCGCGAGACGCGCTGAAGCGGAAGCCGCCGGGCGAAATCACCCTCCATGAGGTCGCGCAGATCGCCGGAGTCGATCCGGCATTGATCCGCTATTACTTCGGTCAGCTCCGGGATCTTTTCACCGAAGCGGCGACGGAGATTACCCGCGAGCTGCGCGGCCGGCTGGGCAGTCTGATCGCCGAAAAGGGGACCATTCGCGACCAGGTTCGGCGTAGAATTCGCGTTTACCTGGAGATATTTAGGGAAAATCCCCACTACCATCGACTGATCGTGGAGGCGGTCCATCTGACCGACAACCCCAACCGGCAGATGGTGCTGCGCTTGCTGCGGCAATCCCTGGAAGAGCTGCAAGATTTGGTGCGCGAAGGCGCGGAAAGGGAAGAATTGAAGCCCCTAGACGCGCGCTTCCTGCAGCTCGCGATCGCGGCGATGTGCGAATTCTTCTTCAGCGCTCATCCGATTTTCGAAGCCATTTTTGGGGATGATGCGAATGGCCCCGATTTCGTCGACGACTATGCGGCATTCATCACGGCGCTCGTCACCGAAGCGCCGGCCAAGCGCAAAGCATTGCGTCGGACGAGCCGGCGCAAGACGCGATAGCCCGAGCCCTCGAAGCGGCGGGGCGGCGTGAAGAAGACCCGACTTCCTCGATTGACAATTCCTAATATCAGGAATAAAGGCTTGACGATGATGCAAGAGGAGAGCGGCCGGATTTCGGTCGCCGCCATTCCATCGTCGAACATGAGATTTGTGTCATGTCGCGAATTCATTCCGTACTGATCGTCGGCGGCGGTATCGGCGGCCTCACCTTGGCAGCGGCCCTGGGGCAGCGCGGCATTCGGACCGATGTGGTCGAGCTCAAGCAAACGGAATCGGTTTACGGCGTCGGCATCATCCAGCCGGGAAATGCGCTCCGTGCCTTGCGATCGATCGGTCTCATGGAGCCATGCCTGCACGCCGGTTTTCAAGTCGACGAGTATCGCTATTACGACGCCGATGAAAACCTATTGGCCTCGTTGCGGCCTTTGCGCGTGGCCGGTCCCGATGCGCCGGCGCTGAACATGCTGCCGCGCCCCGCCCTGCATCGAATCTTGCACGATGCCGCCGAGAAGTCGGGCGCGCGCATCCGGTATGGGCTGACGGTCGATCGGTTGTCTCAGGCCACGGCCGACATGGTCGATGTGCTGTTGTCGAACGGCGAGGCTCTAACCTACGATCTCGTCGTCGGGGCAGACGGCATCCGTTCGAAAGTGCGGCAACTCGTCTTTGACAAGCAACTCGAGCCGCGTTTCACAGGGCATGGCGTGTGGCGATACACGACGCGCAGGCCCAAGGATTTGACCTTTCAGAGCATGTATCTCGGCGTCGGCGTGAAGGCGGGGCTCGTGCCGCTGACCGCCGAGACGATGTATCTGCTTCTGGTGTCGAACGAGCCGACAAATCCTTGGTTCGAGACCGAGCGGTTGGGACCATTGCTGTATGCGCATATGCAACCCTTCAAGGGAATGCTCGCGCCTGTTCGTGACCAGCTACGCACGGCCTCGGCGGATATTGTCTATGTTCCGATCGAAGAGGTCATTCTCCCGCTGCCCTGGTACAAGGGGCGCGTGGTCTTGATCGGCGACGCTGCGCATGCCTCGAGCCCCCATATTGCGCAAGGCGCCGCCATGGCGATCGAGGACGCGGTGGTCCTCGCCGAGCTCGCCGCATCGGAGACGGCGATCGACGCGGCATTGGCAGAGTTCCAAAGGCGCCGTTTCCCGCGCTGCAAATTCGTGCAGGACCTGTCGCGCAAAACCGGCGAGGATGTGAGCATCGACGATCCCGAATTGTGCCGTGCCCGAGACGAGAGCATTCGGCGCCTCTTCTCAAATCCGCAGCCGCGGCCGCACGAGTTGAAATTGGCCGAACCGATCTGATCGGCAGCGCGCTTTACTCGAAGATGAGCTTTGCCGCGTCGGCGGGCTGGTGCAGCACGCCGACTTCCTGACAGAGATCGACCCAGAACTGGAAATCCGCGGGCTTCAGATCGAGCGATATGCTGGGTCCGCGCGGATCGACATAGCCAAGGCGCTTCTTCTCGACCGCAATCGCCGCGTCGGGATGCTCCTTGATGAAGGTCCAGGAATCGAGAAGCGCGGCGCGATAGGCGAGAATGGTAGAGCGATTCTGCGTCGCCCAGTCGCGCGTCGCGGCCCAGAATGACGCAAGAAAATTGGGGCTGACGTCCGATTGCACATCGAAGGTCTTGACCGCGGCGCCGCTATCGACGATCCGGCTCAGCGCCGGTTCCAGCGGGATGGCGCCGTCGAGCTGTCCGCCCTGCAGCATGTCGGTCATCCGCGCGAAGGGCGTCTCGATCTCGGTAACCTCGCTCGGCTTCACGCCGCGATCGAGGAGCCACTTCTTGAAGACGAGATCGAGCGAGGAATTGATGCCGGGCACGCCGATCTTCTTGCCCTTCAATTGCTCGGGCGCGGTAACTTTGAGCGCGCCGCGCGTGACGAGATTGGAGCGCGGATTGGTCTTCTCGATGCGCGCGATGCCGGCGACCGCGACGAGATCGAGTCCGCCGTCATTCGCAAGCAGGATATTGGGCCCGGTGAGGATCGCGATCTGCACCGTGCCGCCGACCAGCGCCGCCGGCGTCAAGCCGCTGTTGACGACCGTCGAGACGGTCACGTCGAGTCCGTGCTTTGCGAAAATTCCCTCGTCCTTCGCGACATAGGCCGTGATGAAGTCGCTTGAGACGCCGACGCCGAGATTGAGTTTCACGGGCTCGGCCGCGACCACCGGCGCGGCTGCGGCGATGAGCAATGCGCAGACGGTAAAAAGCGGGATTCTCCGCATGGTTCTCCCCTCAATTGAGGATCAGCGTCGATGCGTCGGCCGGCTGATGCAGCAGCTTCAACTGGTTGCAAACGCCGATCCAGAAGTCGAAATCGGCGGGCGCCAAATCGAGCGCCAGATCCGCCGCGGTGCTGACATAGCCCAGCCGCTTTTGCTCGATCGCATCGGCTTCCGACTTGTGCTCCGCGATGAAGGTCGTCGCGTCGGCGAGCGCCGCGCGAAATTGGCGAATGGTCGCGAGATTGGCGCGCGCCCATTCCCGCGTCGCGCCGAAGATCGCGGCGGCAATGCGCGGATTGACCTCGGAGATGAAATCGATCGATTTCGCGCCGGCGCCCGAGGCGATGAGCCGCGACAGGATCGGATCCAGCACCACCACGGCATCGACTTGGTTGGCGCGCAGTAAATCGCCCATTTGCGCAAACGGCATCTCGATCAAAGTGTCTTGGTCAGGTCTCA
>CAYMNX010000593.1:0-30602 GCA_964391905.1 uncultured Rhizobiaceae bacterium | reverse complement strand
TTTGGGGCTGGCCGCCCTCGGTCTCCTCCTGTTGGCTGTCGCCATCGTTCAGGAGCGGCGGGCAAGCGATCCGATTCTGCCGCCGCGGCTCTTTCGCAACCCCACTTTCGTCGTCGCCAATCTCACCACCATGATCTGCTCGCTGGGGATCATCGGGTCGACGATCTTCATCCCCAATTTCTTTCAGGTGGTCTATGGCATGACGGCGAAGGCCTCGGGCGCCGCGATCATGCCGTTCCTCCTGCTCTGGACGATTTTCTCGCTCGCGACCGGGCGCTACGTCGCGGCAACCGGGCGCTATCGCTGGCTGCCGCCCGTCGGGCTCGTGCCGGCGGCGGCCGCGCTTTTGGGATTGGCGAGCGTGACCGCGGCGACGCCGCGCTGGCTCGCGATCGCCTATGTCGGCCTTCTCGGCATCGGCGCCGCACCCGCCTTCAACGTCATGCTGGTCGGCATGCAGAATGCGGTCGAGCGCACCGATCTCGGCGCCGCGACCTCGACCAATGGCTTCGTCCGCAGCCTCGGCAGCGCCTTCGGCGTCACGATTTTCGGCGCCATGCTCGCCGGCGGCGGCGGCACCTCGGCTGAAGGAGGGGCGTTCCGGCTGATGTTTCTCGCTGCGGCCGCGATCACCTTCCTCGCCTTGGTCATCTCGCTCTTCCTTAAGGAATTGCCGCTCGCCCAACGCCATTGAGCTTCGCCGCGCGGTGTCTCTACTGGGCGATCCGATAAAGTGCTTGACGAAAGTTCCTGTTTTGTTCTATTCTATGTCTCGCCAAAAGAATGGGTGAGGCGCATGAACATTCCGTTGGAGCGGCGGCGGGGGCTTGGCTGCACGATTGTCATCCCCGAATTCGTCAAGGATCTGGTCGAGCATCAATTGGCGGCGAAATCCGACCGGGCGCCGAATCTGACCGTCGGCCAGTGGCTCAATGCCCAGCCCGAGGCGGTGCAAAAACGCGAGAGCCTTCGCGTCCTCCGAAAATACGGCCTCGTTCGCTTCTGAGCGGCATCATGGATCATCCCGCGATGCGCCAGGAGCGCCATGCGCAAGCGAAGATCGTGCTGCGGCGCCTGCTCGATCTCGGACCAACCGACCAGCGCGTGCGCGACAAATACGCCTTGCTCGACCAGCTCGAAGCGGCCTATGCCGCCGGCAACAACAAGAAGCAGATCGAGATCGCCGAGAAGCTCGCGATCAATGCGAAGGCGATCCAGGCCGCCGAGGCAGAGCAGCGCGCGGCGATGGAAGCGGCGCTGAAGCGCGCGCGGAGCGTCGCCGATCCCGAGATGCGGGTCGAGAAGCTCGTCGATGCCTTCGAGATTTGCGCCCTTGCCCGGATCGTCGCGCTCGACGATTTCGGCGATGACGAGACGGCCGATCGCGCGGTCGAGATGAAGCACCGCATCGTCACCCTCCTCGATGCGATCGGCGAAGGGCGGCGCGCGGCTTTGGCGCGGCTGCTCGAGAGCCCCTTTGCCGGCGTGCGCGCTGCGGCCGGCATCCATCTCTTGAATGCCGGGCTGATGCGCGAGCGCATCCTGCCCCTCCTCCAGGAGATCGAGCGCACAGTATCGAGCAGCGCCGGCTGGATCGCCTTCTGGGCGCTCTCGCCCGACGATCATGGCGACTGGCTCAAGGACGAGACGGAGACAACGAAGCCTTAAAATTACCAAACGAAGCCAATTTTCGGGCGCAGCGGCCGATTCGCCTCGATTTTGTTCCTTTTTTGTTCTATAATATAGAAAACCAATTGAGGGACCCTTGAGCGACACAAGCGCGAATTTTCGGCGCGAATCGCGCCTTGCTCCATACGAAGCCGAAGGGCTTCTCGTCGATCTCAACACCGGCGCGCTACGCCACAACCATGTGCTGGTTCAGCGAACGCCGGGAGTCGAGATTTTCATCGGCTTGGGCTCCGGAGCCGGACGGGCGCTCGATTTCGCCTTCGAGAGAAAGTTCGAGGCAGGTTCATTCCTCGCTCATTGCGATGCCATCGACCGCGCGATCGAAACCGGCGATCTTATGAGAGCGCAGCAACTCGGTATCGATGCGGACATCGCCGCAATCGCGCCGCCGCATTTGCGCCGGCTCGCCTTGCTCGAAACCCTGCTGGGAAAAGCGAGTGTGGACGATCCGGTCCATCCCGGCTGGCCCGCCGGCGCGGAAGGTAGCCTCGGCGGAAAATTTCGGCCGAAGAACACATCCGCTGCGGCAAGGGAAGCCACCCAGCAAAAGCTGAGGCGTCTCGAAGCGCGCAAGGAATTCAAGATCGCGGCTAGCGCTGCCCTCAAGCTCGGGGCGACGATGGCGCTCAATCTCGTGCCAGGTGTGGGCGAAGTCGCCGATGCGGAGGAGTTTATAGAGCTTGGACGAACCGCGATCGAGCTTGGCAATGCCGAATACGAGGTGAATGCCGCGATCGATTTCGTCAAGAAAGGCCCCTATGAGCTCGAAGATCTCATGCCGAGCCGGGAGCTCGAGACCTTTTCCTCCTTCGATGATTTCAAAAAAATTTCTACCATCGAGGAGCTTATCAAGCGGTTTGGCTCGGCGGGCTTCGGCAGTGAATATCATCACATCGTCGAACAGGGCGGCGACAACGAAACGAATATCCCGCCCGAAATGCTTCACAGCACGGTCGACATCGTCAAGCTGCCAACACTGCTCCATGAGCTCGTGAGCGCAGAATACTCCAAGAAGTCGCCGCAAGATTCGACCAAGACCGTGCGCGCGTGGCTGCAGACCCAGCCTTTCGACGTGCAATGGCGTGAAGGCGTCAAAATTCTGCAAGATCTCGGCATCGTCCGGAAAGGGGATGGACCATGAGCGAGGATAAGCGCAAAAGTACGATCCGTCGGCTGATGGAAGAAGGGCCGAGCGACCCGCATCTCCTGCGGCATCTCGATCTCGTCGAGGAGCTTCAGAAGGCCGTCGCTCAAAATGATCGCAAGACGATGTCGGAGATCGGTCGCAAGCTCAAAGAGAATGCCCAACAAAAGCAAGCCGCCGATTTGGGACGGCGCGCGGCGATGAATGCCGCGGTCGAGGAGGCCAAGGCCGAGAGCGATCCCGACCAAAGGACGGCGAAGCTCCTCGAAGCGTTTGAGCTTTGCGCCAAGACGCACGTCGCGGCCTTTGACGTGTCCGCCGACAAGGAATCGGGAGATGCTGCGACCGTGCATCTTTTCGAGATCGCGAACGCGCTCGATGCGATACCCCCGGGTCGGCGATCGGCTCTCGTTCCGTTTCTCGACAGCACGGATGTCGCCGTTCGCGTCGCCGCCGCGGTTCGGCTCAAAGAGCTCATGCCCGAGCGGGTTTTGCCGATTCTGCGCGATATCAATGAGAACGAGAGCGGAAGCGCAAAGTGGAGCGCCTATTGGGCGCTGCCGCGGGATTACAGCGGCGTGCCGCCGGCTCCGTCCTTCACGCCTTCGAAGAAAAATTAAAACTGCCGAACAAAGCCAATTTCGCGAGCGATTTCAGCTCTCGGCGCTTTGCGTCGGGTCGCGGCGGAAGGGATGACCGGGATAGACGCCGAGGATCTTCAATTCGGCGGTGAAGAAATTGAGCTCGTCGAGGGCGAGCTTCAGATTGCGCTCGCTCGGATGGCCTTCGACATCGGCGTAGAATTGCGTCGCGGTGAAGCGGCCGCCGACCATGTAGCTCTCGAGCTTCGTCATGTTGACGCCGTTGGTGGCAAAGCCGCCCAGGGCCTTGTAGAGCGCGGCCGGCACGTTGCGCACGCGGAAGACGAAGGTGGTGACGACGAGGCCCTTGTTCGGCGCGCGCTTCTCGTCCTTCGCCATGATGAGAAAGCGCGTCGTGTTGTGGCCCGCATCTTCGATGTTCTTCTTCAGGGAGACGAGGCCATAGACCTCGCCCGCCAGCTCCGAGGCGATCGCTGCGACGTGCTTGTCGCCGCGCGCCGCGACCTCCGCCGCCGAGCCCGCCGTGTCGGCGGCGATCTCGGCCTTGAGGCCGAGGGCGCGGATGAGCTTCCGACATTGCGAGAGCGCATGGACATGGCTGCGCACGATCTTCAAGTCTTTGAGCCGCGCCCCCTTCACCGCGAGGAGGTGATGGTTCACGCGCTGATAATGCTCGCCGATGATGTGAAGGCCCGAATCCGGCAGCAGGTGATGGATGTCGGCGACGCGGCCCGCGACCGAATTCTCGACCGGCAGCATGGTGAGCGCGGCGCGGCCCGACCGCACCGCGTCGATCGCATCCTCGAACTGCGCGCAGGGCAGGCTCTTCCAGCGCGGAAACACCTGGTGGCAGGCAAGATCGGAATAGGCGCCGGGCTCGCCCTGAAAGGCAATAAGGTGCGCCGGATTGTTGCGTGGGCTCATCGCATCTTGGTGGAGAGGCGCTCGGCCATCAGTTGGCGTGCGCGGGCGAGATCGGCGGAAGTATCGACACCGAAGGGCACGGTGTCAACGAGCGCCACATCGATCCGCATCCCGGCTTCGAGCGCGCGCAGCTGCTCGAGACTCTCGCGCTTCTCCAAGGGCGATGGCGGGAGGCTCACGAAACGCGCGAGCGCTTCGCGGCGATAGGCGTAGAGGCCGATATGATGGTAATGCGCGCCCGCGCCGGCGGGAATGGCCGCACGGCTGAAATAGAGCGCGCGGGCGATGCGCGCGCCCGGCGCGAAGCCCGCGGCGACCTTGACGACGCTCGGGCTTTGGAGCTCGGCCGCATCGGCAATCGGCGCCGCCAACGTCGCGATATCGACCGCGGGATCGGCCAGGGGCAGGAGCGATGCTTTGATCGCCGCCGGATCGATCAGCGGCAGGTCGCCCTGGACATTCACAATCACGTCGTGGCGCCGCGACGGATCGAGGGTCGAGACCGCTTCGAAGATGCGATCGGAGCCCGAGGGGTGATCAGGCCGGGTCAGCACCGCCTCGCCGCCGGCGGCTTCGATCGCGGCGGCGATCTCGCGCTCGGCGCAGGCGACCACCACGGGACCCAAGCCCGCTTCGCTGGCGCGGCGCCAGACCTGGACGATCATCGGCGCGTCGCCGATCGCGGCGAGCGGCTTGCCCGGCAGGCGCGTCGAAGCCATGCGCGCGGGGATGACGAGAAGCGGTGTCAATTCACTCGGATCCCGAAAGAGGGACCTCGGCCGCGCCGCCACTCGATTGCGGCGTTATGCCGCATAAAAACCGAGCCGACGGGCCGAGATCGAACGCTATTGTCGCGACGCATCAACCACATTTCGTTTGAGTTGTCAGCGAAAATTGGCTTTCCTCCCGCCCCGGAACGCGTGCCGCTTTAGCAAAAAAGGTCAATTAATGTCGTTCGAAGCCAATAAGATCGCTGGAGCCATCCTGGCGGCCATGATTCTCGCGATGATCTCGGGGATCATCTCTAACATTCTCGTCCGGCCAACGCCGCTGGAAAAGCCGGCTTACGCGGTTGCGGGCGGCGAGGAAACCACCGCGGCGCCCGCCGCTGCGGCAGGCGCCCCCGCCGGCCCCGAGCCCATCGCATCGCTCCTCGCCTCGGCCGATGCCAATGCCGGCAAGGAAAAGGCGAAGCTTTGCACCACCTGCCATACTTTCGATAAGGGCGCCCCCAACCGCATCGGCCCCAACCTCTACGGCGTGGTCGGCGACGAGATCGCGCATGATCGCGGCGGCTTCGCCTTCTCCGAGGCGCTCAAAGGCAAGGGCGGAACCTGGACGCTCGACAATCTCAACGCCTGGCTGTGGAAGCCGCAGAGCTTCGCCAAGGGCACCAAGATGACCTTCGTCGGGCTGCCGAAGCCGCAAGACCGCGCCAACGTCATCGCCTATCTCAATTCCCTGAGCGATAACCCGAAGCCGCTCGCGAGTCTCGCTTCGGATTCGGGTGGTGGCGGGGCGGCGCCCTCTGGCAACGCAAACCCGCCGGCGAAGCCATAAGCCGCCCTTGCGCAGCGAGCGCGAGAAAGTCGCCGCTGCGACGCTGGCATTCGCGAATGAGCTCGCCGACGCGGCGGGTGCCATCATTCGGCGCTATTTTCGCCGCAAGATCGCGATAAGCGACAAGAGCGACCGGACGCCGGTGACGATCGCCGACCGCGCGGCCGAAGCGGCGATGCGCCGCCTCATCAAGGCGCGCTTTCCCGAGCATGGCATCCTCGGCGAGGAATATGGCGCCTCGAAGCCCGAGGCCGATTACGTCTGGGTGCTCGACCCGATCGACGGCACCAAGTCCTTCATCAGCGGCATTCCGCTTTTCGGCACGCTGATCGCCCTCACCCACCGCGGCCGGCCGGTGCTGGGCGTCATCGACCAGCCCATCCTGAAGGAGCGCTGGGTCGGCGCCGCAGGCCGGCGCTCGCTCCTCAACGGCAAGCCGATCAGAAGCCGCCGCTGCGCCGCGCTCGAGAGCGCGACGCTCTATGCGACCGCGCCCGATATGTTCCGCGGCAGCGCGGCGGCGGCGTTCGAGCGCTTGCGCCGCCGCGTCAAGCTCACGCGCTTCGGCGGCGATTGCTACGCCTATGCGCTGCTCGCGACCGGCTTCATCGATCTCGTCGTCGAGGTCGATTTGAAGCCCTATGATTATTGCGCGCTGGCGCCGGTGATCGAAGGCGCCGGCGGAATCATGACAAATTGGCAAGGTCAGCCGCTCGACCTTTATTCCGACGGCCGCGTCGTTGCCTGCGGCGATCACACCTTGGCGAAACGGGCTTTGCGGGTTTTGGCGCAGGGCTGATTTTCCTCTAAGCTTGGGGCCATGAAACGTCTCGGAGGAATCGCCGCGGTCGCGGCGCTCGCCACACTCGCTCTCGTCAGCGCACAAGCCGCCGCCGAGCCGCGCCACGGCCTCTCGCTCTTTGGCGATCTCAAATATCCGCCGAACTTCACGCATTTCGACTACGTCAACCCCGACGCGCCCAAGGGCGGCTCGGTCAAATACGGAGCGGTTGGCACTTTCGATACGCTCAACCCCTTCACCTTGAAGGGGCAGAGCGCGGCCGGCACGATGCTCCTCTTCGACACGCTGATGTCGCCCGCTGCGGACGAGCCGGGCTCGGAATACGGCCTCGTCGCCGAGAGCGCCGATGTCGCGCCCGACAAGACCTCCGTCACCTATACGTTGCGGCCGGAAGCGCGTTTCCAGGACGGCAGCAAGATCACTCCCGAGGACGTGATCTGGAGCTTCGATACGTTGAAGGCCAAAGGCCATCCGCGCTTCCGTCTCTATTACGCCGATGTGCTGAAGGCGGAGAAGGCCGGTGATCGCGGCGTCAAATTCACCTTCCGCGACAGCAGCAATCGCGAATTGCCGACGATCGTCGGCGAGATGCCGGTGCTCTCGAAAGCCTATTGGGCAAGCCGCGAGTTCGAGAAGACGACGCTTGATGCGCCTCTCGGCAGCGGACCTTACAAGGTCGAGACGCTCGAGCCCGGCCGCTCGATCACTTATGCGCGCGTCAAGGATTATTGGGCGAAGGACCTGCCGGTCAATCGCGGACGCTACAATTTCGATACGATCCGCTACGACTATTACCGCGACGCCTCGATCGCGCTCGAAGCTTTCAAGGCCGGCGAATACGACATCCGGCCCGAAAATGTCGCGAAGAATTGGGCGACCGGCTACGACAGCCCCGCCCTTTCCGCCGGCCTCATCAAGAAGGAAGAGATCCCGAATAAGGTGCCGCAGGGCATGCAAGGCTTCGGCTTCAACACGCGCAAGCCGATTTTCCAGGATCCACGGGTGCGCGAGGCGCTCGGCTATCTCTTCGATTTCGAGTGGACCAACAAGAATCTTTTCTACGGCGCCTATACGAGGAGTCGCAGCTACTTCTCGAATTCGGAGCTCGCCGCCACCGGGACGCCATCGCCCGAGGAGCTGAAGGTGCTCGAGCCGTGGAAGGGCCAGATACCCGACGAAGTATTCACCAAGGAATACGACCCGCCGACCACCGACGGCAGCGGCAATATTCGCGACAACATCCGCGTCGCGCTGAAGCTTCTGGGCGAGGCCGGCTGGTCGATCAAGGACGGCAAGCTCGTCAATGCCAAGGGCGAGCAATTCAGCTTCGAGTTCTTGCTCGTGCAGCCGGAATTCGAGCGCATCGTGCTGCCCTTTGCGCAGAACCTCGCGCGCATCGGCGCCAAGATGAACGTGCGCACGGTCGATCCCGCGCAATACGAAAATCGGATGCGAAGCTTCGATTTCGACATGGCCGTGGTCAGCATCGGCGAATCGCTCTCGCCGGGCAACGAGCAGCGCGAATTCTGGACCTCGGCCGCGGCCGACGAGCCCGGCAGCCAGAACTACGTGGGCGTCAAGAGCAAGGCGGTCGATGCGCTGGTCGATCTCATCATCAACGCGCCGGACCGCGAGAGCCTCGTCACGCGGACGCGCGCGCTCGATCGGGTCTTGAGCTGGAGCTACTACGTCATTCCCAACTGGTATCTCTCCTACTACCGCGTCGCGAGCTGGGACAAATTCGCCCGGCCCAAAGTCTCGCCGCCCTATTCGCTGGCGCTCGACACCTGGTGGGTCGAGCCGAAGCGCGCGCAGGACGTGGAAGCGAAGAAATCGGACGTCCAGAAGAAATGACGGCTCAAGCGCAACTCTGATGCTCGCCTACGCGCTTCGTCGCATTTTGCTGATCATCCCGACGCTCTTCGCCATCATTCTCGTCAACTTCGTGATCGTGCAAGCGGCGCCGGGCGGGCCGGTCGATCAGCTCATCGCCCAGCTTCGCGGTTCCGCGGGTGGAACGATGGAACGCGTATCGGGCGGCGGCGGCGAGCTCGCGTCAGGTGGCGCGGCGGAAGGCCAGACGCGCAGCGCGCGCGGCCTCGATCCCGCCTTCATCGCCGAGATCGAGAAGCTCTACGGCTTCGACAAGCCGGCGCCCGAGCGCTTCTGGCTGATGCTGCGCAACTACGTCACCTTCGATTTCGGCAACAGCTTCTATCAGGACCGGCCGGTCATCCGCCTTATCGCCGACAAGCTGCCGGTCTCGATCTCCTTGGGCCTTTGGACCACGCTCGCGACCTATCTCGTCTCGATCCCCTTGGGAATTCGCAAGGCCGTCAAGGACGGCAGCGCCTTCGATCTGTGGTCGAGCGCCGTGATCATCGTCGGCTACGCCATTCCAGGCTTTCTCTTCGCCGTCCTGCTGATCGTACTCTTTGCCGGCGGCGGCTATCTTCACTGGTTTCCCTTGCGTGGACTCACCTCCGACAATTGGGCCGATCTCGATTGGCCGCATCGGATCGTCGATTATTTCTGGCATATCACCTTGCCGATTCTGGCGCTGGTGATCGGCGGCTTCGCGAGCCTCACCATGCTGACCAAGAACTGCTTCCTCGAGGAGATCCACAAGCATTACGTGGTGACCGCCCGCGCCAAGGGCCTCAACGAGCAGCGCGTGCTCTACGGCCACGTCTTCCGCAACGCGATGTTGCTCGTCATCGCCGGCTTTCCCGCGGCCTTCATCAACATTCTCTTCACCGGCGCGCTGCTGGTCGAGGTCATCTTCTCGCTCGACGGGCTCGGGCTCCTCGGCTTTCAGGCGGCGCTCGGCCGCGACTACCCGATCATGTTCGGGACGCTCTACATCTACACGCTCCTGGGATTGGTCCTGAAGCTCATCAGCGACCTCACCTATATGGCGGTCGATCCGCGCATCGATTTCGGAACGCGGGGCGTATGACACCGCTGACACGCCGCCGGCTCGCCAATTTCCGCGCCAACCGTCGCGGCTATTGGTCGCTATGGATCTTCCTCGTCCTGTTCGGCATCAGCCTTTTCGCCGAATTCATCGCCAATGATCGGCCGCTCCTTATCCGTTATGACGGGCATTTCTTCTTCCCCGTCTTCGCCGACTATCCCGAGACCGCCTTCGGCGGCGACCTGCCGACGCCCGCCGATTACCGCGATCCGAGCCTTGCGGCCGATATCGCGAAGCACGGCTACATGATCTGGCCGCTCATTCCCTTCGGCGACAACACCATCAACTATAATCTCGCCTCCCCCGCTCCCTCGCCGCCCGACGCGGTCGATTGGCTCGGCACCGACGATCAGGGGCGCGACGTGCTCGCCCGCCTCATCTACGGCTTCCGCATCTCGGTCCTGTTCGGCCTCACCCTCACCGTCGCAAGCTCGATCATCGGCGTCGCCGCCGGCGCCATCCAGGGCTATTACGGCGGTCTCATCGACATCTCGTTCCAGCGCTTCATCGAGATCTGGTCGGGCCTTCCGGTGCTTTATCTCCTGATCATCCTCTCGAGCATCATCGAGCCCAATTTCTGGTGGCTCTTGGGGATCATGCTGCTGTTCTCGTGGATGTCGCTCGTCGATCTCGTCCGCGCCGAATTCCTGCGCGCGCGCAATTTCGACTATGTCCGCGCCGCCCGCGCTATGGGCGTGAGCAACATCGTGATCATCTGGCGCCATGTTCTGCCCAACGCGATGGTCGCGACCCTGACCTTCCTGCCCTTCATCCTCAACGGCTCGATCACGACTTTGACCTCGCTCGATTTCCTGGGCTTCGGCCTGCCGCCCGGCTCGCCTTCCCTCGGCGAGCTCCTGGCTCAAGGCAAGGCCAATCTCCAGGCGCCGTGGCTCGGGCTTACCGCTTTCCTCGTCCTTGCCGTGATGCTGAGCCTTCTCATCTTCATCGGCGAGGCGGTGCGCGATGCGTTCGATCCAAGGAAGGTGAAGTGAGCTATCGGCTCTCAGCCGTCACCTTTCAGCTTTGGAGCAGATCGTGCAGGACTTTAGAAAGCCCAAAGTATGGCAGAAGGCACATGAGATTACCCTATCGATCTATACTGCAACAGAGAAGTTCCCGGCGACCGAACGCTATGGGCTCACAAGTCAGATGCGGCGCGCAGCTTCGTCAATTGCGGCGAATATTGCAGAAGGATGTGCTCGGTCGAGCGATGCGGATTTTGCTCGCTTTCTGCACCATGCGATGGGATCTGCAAGCGAACTCGAGTATTTTCTCTTGTTAGCTCGCGATTTAAGATTTCTCGACAAAATCGTTCACGAACAGACAACCTCTGAAGCGCAAGCAATCAAACGCATGTTGACAGCCCTGATTACAAAGCTGAGAGCCGATAGCTGATAGCTGATGACCGATAGCCCCCTCCTCTCCGTCAAAGATCTCACCGTCACTTTCACGAGCGGGGAGCATCGCGTCGAGGCCGTGAAGGGCATTTCCTTCGAGTTGGAAAAGGGTGAGACCCTCGCCCTCGTCGGCGAATCGGGTTCGGGCAAATCGGTTACCGCCCTCTCGATCCTTCAGCTTCTGCCCCATCCGATGGCGAGCTATGGCCCGGGCAGCAGCATCTGCTTCGAGGGCACCGAGATGATCGGCGCACGCGATGCGGTGCTGCGCGACATTCGCGGCAATTGCATCGCGATGGTGTTCCAGGAGCCGATGACCTCGCTCAATCCGCTGCACACGATCGAGAAGCAAATCACCGAGACGCTCAACCTGCACAAGGGCATGCGCGGCGCCGCGGCGCGAGCGCGCACCATCGAGCTGTTGCGGCTCGTCGGGCTTTCCGAGGCGGAAAAGCGCCTCAACGCCTATCCGCATCAGCTTTCCGGCGGGCAACGGCAACGCGTGATGATCGCGATGGCGCTCGCGAACGAGCCGGACATCCTCATCGCCGACGAGCCGACCACCGCGCTCGACGTTACGATCCAAGCGCAGATCCTGCAACTTCTGAAGGATCTGCAGGCGCGCTTCGGCATGGCGCTCTTCCTCATCACTCACGATTTGACCATCGTGCGCAAGATGGCGGATCGCGTGCTGGTCATGACGCAAGGGAAGATCGTCGAGCGCGGCAAGGTCAAAGATATCTTCGCCAGCCCGCAGCATCCCTACACGAAGAAGCTGCTCGCGGCCGAGCCCAAAGGCGTGCCCGAGGCAAAAATTCCGCGACCGCCTGTTCTCGTCGAGGTGCGAAATCTCCGCGTGTGGTTCCCGGTCAAAACCGGCTTGTTCCGCCACACCACCGGCCACATCAAGGCGGTCGACGGCGTCGATCTCACGCTCCGCGCCGGCGAGACCGTCGGCATCGTCGGCGAATCGGGATCGGGGAAGACGACCTTGGGCCTCGCCCTTCTGCGCCTCATCGACTGCAGCGGCGAGATCGTCTTTGACGGCGAGCGGCTCGATGCGATGAACAGCAAGGCGCTGCGACCCTTACGCCACGAGATGCAGATCATGTTCCAGGATCCGTTCTCGAGCCTGTCGCCGCGCCTCTCCATAGCGCAGATCGTCGAAGAGGGCCTGAAGGTCCACGGGCTCGGCGGCAATGCCAAGGAACGGCGGCAGGAGATCGAGCGCACGCTCGTCGAGGTCGGGCTCGATCCCGCCGCCGCCAATCGCTATCCGCACGAATTCTCCGGCGGCCAGCGCCAGCGCATCGCGCTCGCCCGCGCGCTGGTGCTGAAGCCGCGCTTCCTGCTGCTCGACGAGCCGACCTCGGCGCTCGACATGTCGGTGCAGGCGCAGATGGTCGAGCTTCTCCGTCGCCTCCAGGCGCGGCACGGGCTCGCCTATCTCTTCATCAGCCATGATCTGCGCGTGGTGAAGGCGTTGGCGCATGAGATCATCGTGATGAAGGACGGCAAGGTGGTCGAGAGCGGGCCGACAGCGGAGCTGTTCTCGGCGCCGCAATCCCCCTATACCTGCGCGCTCATGGCCGCGGCCTTCAATCTCGAAGCGATCGGCGCCGGGGCCACGGCGCAATAGCGTCAATCGGAGGTCGCGAGCTGCCGCACCGCGATCGTTTGCGCCAAGCAGAGCTCGCGCACGATCTCGTCGCGCGTCGTGGCGAGACCTGCCGCCGCGAAATCGGCGCGAAGCTTGCGGATGACGTCTTCGTGCCCCGGCTCTTCATAATCGGCCGCGACGACGCTGCATGCGTATTCGAGCAGCGCATTGTCGGCGAGCCCGAGCGCGCGTCCGGCCCAGAGTCCAAGATAGAAGTTGCGCCGCGCGATCATGCAATCCTCGATCGCATGATCGACCGGGAACGGCACGATGTGGGAGCGGTGTCTTTCGATCTTCATCAGCCTTCCTCTTTTGCGTGAGACGAGAAGGTGCTTCTCTCACGGAATTATTGAGTAGCGAACCAATGTGGATAGCGGCGCTCGAGCCACGCCAGGAGGCGCGCGCTCGCACGCTTCAGCGGCGGCAGGTCCTCGGCCAACAACAACAGCCCGAGCGGCAGCATCCACAATCCGAGAAATGGCAAAATCCAGAGAAGCCCACCGAGGCAGAGCAAGATGCCGAGCGGGATCCGCAGCCAGCGTGATGACGGCTTGCGCAGCCAGCGCACGAGCCGGCCCAGCCAAGGCGGCAGGCGCGCAATCAAGCGCTCGATACGGCGGCCATGCTCGTCAAGCGGGCGCGTTACGCGCAGGCTCGGGACGGAAGACGGGCGGAACCCGGGTGGGGAGGACGGGGGATCGGTAATATCGTCTGACATCGATCATTCCTCTTGCGCGCATCATTGCCGCGCCAGCGCCAGAGGGTCGGACCGATCGATCGCGAGCTATGCTGGAGTTCTCCGAGCCCACGACATTTCGACCGTCCAACCGCACAACAGCGCGGGGCACGGTGATCCGACATCGCGGGGTTGGCCGGTAAACGGCGTCCCCGCCAGAGGGGCCCGGATCCTATTGCCATAAGAGATATGATTGGCCTCGCGACTGATCAAGGCCTATCGCAGGCGATCCTTGATCGTCGCGGCAAAAAGCGGGCAACTATCCTCACAAAATGTTGAGGGAGGATGCGATGCCGGTCCAGCTCTATCATTTCTGGAGTTCCGTCTGCTCGGTGCGCTGTCGCATGGCGCTCGAGGAAAAGGGCGTCCAATGGGAAAGCAAATATATCGATCTCTTCGAATTCGATCAGCTGAAACCCGATTATCTCGCGCTCAATCCCGGCGGCATTGTGCCGACCTTGGTGCATAATGGCGCGCCCATTCGCGAATCGCTCATCATCAACGAATATATCGACGCCGCCTTTCCCGGTCCGCGCCTCGTCCCTGAAGATCCATTGCAAGCGGCGCGCATGCGCGAATTCAACCATGCCTGCGAGGAAGGCTTCGCGGCGATCGTTCTCCTTACCATGGTGAAATACATTTTGCCGAAGCTGCGCAACCGCTGGAGCGATGCAGAGCTGCGTGCGCAAGCGGAGAAGCGCCCGCTCAAATTCTATCGCGATGTGCACAGCCGCGCGGTGCGCGGCGAGATCACGCAACAAGAGCTCGCGGACTCGGAAGCGACGATCGCGGGACTGCTCGACCGGCTCGAAGCCACGTTGCGCGCCCAATCGTGGATCGTCGATGAGTTCTCGCTCGCCGACATCGCGATCGCGCCCTACATGTTTCGGTTATCGGCGCTCGGCCAAGGCCGGTTCTGGTCGCGCGCCGATCGTCCGCGCGTCCACGATTGGTATCAGCGCCTCAGCGCGCGCCCCGCTTTCATCACGGCGGTATCGTGGCCCGATGAGAGCGGCGGCGGCTATGAGGAGGTCGGGCTCTCGACGAAAGCCGGTTGAGCGCGGGGCGTTACCCGACGAGCTTCCAGCGCTCGACGATGCGCCGGGTGCCGAGATCGTTCGGCTGTTCGACGCTCCAGCCGTGGGTCACATAGGCCTTCGCGGTCAGGCGGTTGCCCGTGAAGCCGAGCCAGAGCTGAAGCGCGAGGAAGACGGCGAAGAGCGACGCCTCCGCAAGATGCGTTGCCCAATCGCTCACCGGCAAGCGGCCGATCAGAAGATCGACGCACCAGAGCGCCAAAATCACGGCACCCCATTGCGGCAGGCGGCGCCAGAAGAGCGGCAGGCCGAATACGCCGGCGAAGAGAAACAGATCCCAGGCAAAGCCGGTCGCAATGCGCTTCTCCTTCCCGCTCTTCTTCTCGGTAAGGCGGATGAGCGACGGTGGCGCTTCGGCGGACGCCTTCTCGCGCCGGGCGGCGCGGCGCCGCCCCGAACTAGCGGGCGGCATTGCCGAAGCGCGTTTCGAT
Organism: uncultured Rhizobiaceae bacterium; assembly: GCA_964391905.1. GTDB lineage: Bacteria > Pseudomonadota > Alphaproteobacteria > ATCC43930 > CGMCC-115725 > CAIKMD01. The sequence continues at coordinate 15,580 of CAYMNX010000593.1, read as the reverse complement.
CAAAGCGTAGAGCGCACGCAAACCCAGCGCCTCGCCACCCTCGGGTCGGCCCGGCCGGCTCTTCTGGTTCCAGGCATAGGTATCGATATGCGCCCAGGGCGTCGAGGGGGTGACGAACGCATCGAGATAGAGCGCCGCGGTGATGGCGCCGGCGAAGCCCGATTCCGAGACATTGTTGAGATCGGCGATCGGGGAAACGATCATCTGCCGGTACGGCCGCCAGAGCGGCAAACGCCACAGCGGATCGCCTTCGCCGATCGACGCGGCGAAGAGCTCGTCGGCGAGCGGGTCGTCATTCGCAAAGAGCGCCGGAAGCTCGGGGCCGAGCGCGGTGCGCGCCGCGCCCGTCAAGGTCGCCATGTCGATCAGCAGCGCCGGCTTCTCGGTGCAGGCCTCATAGAGTGCGTCGCAGAGAATGAGCCGCCCTTCGGCATCGGTATTGCCGACTTCGACGGTCATGCCCTTGCGCGTCTTGATGATATCGAGCGGGCGAAAGGCCGTGGCCGAGACCGCATTCTCGACCGCCGGCACCAGGACGCGCAATCGCACCGGCAGCTTCGCCGCCATGATCGCCGAGGCAAGGCCGAGCAGGGTCGCGGCGCCGCCCATGTCCTTCTTCATGAGCCGCATGCCGCCCGCCGGCTTGAGATCGAGCCCGCCCGAATCAAAGCACACGCCTTTGCCGACCAAGGTGACTTTGGGCGCCGCCGGGTCACCCCAGGTGAAATCGACGAGCCGCGGCGCTTTGGCGGCGGCGCGGCCGACGGCATGGATCATCGGATAGTTCTCTTTAAGGAGATCGTCGCCGACGATGACGCGATATTTGGCGCCGTTCTTCGCCGCCACCTCTTCGGCGGCGCCGGCAAGCTCGGGCGGCCCCATATCCTCGGCCGGGGTATTGATGAGGTCCCGGGCAAGGGCGATGCCCTGGGCCAAGCGCTCGACCCAGCCGCGATCAGCGCTCTTGGGCCAGACGAGATCGGCCCAGCCGCGCTCGCGCGGCTTGTAGCGGGTGAAGGCGTAGCAGCCCAAGGCCCAGCCGAGCGCGTAGCGGCTCGCGCTCCGCGCCGGTATGTCGCCTTCGAGGGCGTAGGCGCCGGACGGCAGGCTATCGGGGAGGGCGGCAAGCCCCCACAATTCCTCGCCCTGGCGTACGCCGACCAGGACCCGTGCGAGCCGTCCCGACGCGTCCGGCAGCAGCGCGACCTTGCCCGGCTCGCCGAGATAGCGTGTGGTTTCGACCCAGCGGCGCTGGATCTCGTCCAGCCGGCCAAGGGTCGCGGCCAACCCCTCTTCCGTGACCACCATGATCGGAATTGCGTCATTTTGTTGCGCGATAAGATGATCCAGCAAGAGAGAGCCTCCACGGGCGGGTTGCGTGCCACCCCCGCTCCGGTCAAGAGTGGAAGGGTAACGAAGGTGTCGAGGATAGCCGATGGCCGAGTTCACCATCTATATCGGGAATAAGAACTATTCCTCCTGGTCGCTGCGCGGCTGGCTGATGCTGAAACAGGCGGGCGTGGCCTTCGAGGAGGTCGTGATCCCGCTTTATACACCGACCAGCCGGGCGGAGATCCTGCGCCATACGCCGTCGGGCAAGGTGCCGGCGCTCGTCCATGGCGCGGTGACGGTCTGGGAATCGCTGTCGATCGGCGAATACCTCGCCGAGCTCTTCCCCAAGGCGCGGCTCTGGCCGGCCGATCAAGCGGCCCGGGCCCTCGCACGCTCGATCAGCCTCGAGATGCATGCCGGCTTCGCGGAGCTCCGGCGTCACTTCCCGATGAATATGCGCTCGACCTTCGAGCGTGCGATCATCCCTGAGATCCAAGGCGATATCGACCGCATCACCGCGCTCTGGCGCGATTGCCGCCGCCGCTTCGGCAAGGGCGGCGATTTCCTGTTCGGCCATTTCTCCATCGCCGACGCGATGTATGCGCCGGTGGTGAGCCGGTTCCGCACCTTCAAGGTGCCGCTGACGGCCGAGGCCGAGGCCTATGCCGCTGCAATAACGGCATGGCCCGCCTATCAGGAATGGCTCGCCGCGGCGCGCAAAGAGCCGATGATCATCGAGAGGTGGGAATTCTAGCGACGCCGCGACGTAGCCGCCGCCTCGTCATTTCCACGACGCTGGCGGCGGCACCGGGCCGGTCTATCCGGGATTCGTACGGCTGGTCGCCTTCAGGGGCATGAACATCGACCGCCATTTGAAGGCGTTCAATGAGCTCCACGACAATCTCGTCAAAGGCGAGAGCGAGAAGCCGGAGGCGACGCGCAAATTCGATGACGAATATTTCGCGGTGATGGATCCGCCGGCCGAGTTCTTCTTTCAGGCGACCCTCGAAGTCTTTCACGAGCATCGCCTGCCGCGCGGCGAGATGCGACGGCGCGGGCGCCGCGTCGATCCGAGCGTCATCCGACGCACCTTCCTTCTCACCATCGAAGGCGAGCGCGACGACATCTGCGCCGTCGGCCAAACCCTCGCGGCGCAGGATCTATGCAGCGGCCTCAGGCCGTACATGAAGCAGCACGATATGCAAGCAGGCGTCGGACATTACGGGGTCTTCAGGGGCAAGCGCTGGGCCGCGCAAATCTATCCCGTGGTGCGCGATAGGATCCATGTGGCGCGCCAAGCGAGAATGCGGCAATTTCGCGGCACCATCGCGTATGCCCCTATTCCTTTGCGTCGCGCAATGCTAGGGTTTTAATGGCTCAATGCCTCAGCAGAAGAGATCGGGCTAAGCCCGGCGCCGAAGGAGCAACCGCCCCGGAAACTCTCAGGCAAAAGGACTGTTGAGGAAGGGCACTCTGGAAAGCAGGCGCGGCATCGTCTCGCGCTTCACCGACGAGGTAATCCTGCCGTGGCAGGGGAATCTTTCAGGTTCGAGGACAGAGGGGGCGATCGCCGTCGCAGTGTGCGGCAGCGTCATCGCTCAATCCGGAGGCTTTCATGACAGCAGAAGCGGCGGCAGCGCAGCGGAATATCGAGATCCGCGGCGCGATCAAACCCGGCTACGACAAGATTCTGACGCCGGCGGCGCTGGATTTCATCGCCACGCTCGAGCGCAAATTCGGCGCCGAGCGCAAGCGGCTTCTCGCCGAGCGTGTCACCGTGCAGGCGCAGCTCGATAGCGGCTGGCGGCCGAGCTTTCCCGCCGAGACCAAATCGATCCGCGACAGCGACTGGACGGTCGCGCCGCTGCCGAAGGATCTGCTCGACCGCCGCGTCGAGATCACCGGCCCGACCGATCGCAAGATGGTGATCAACGCGCTCAATTCCGGCGCCAATGTGTTCATGGCGGATTTCGAGGACGCGAACACGCCGAGCTGGGACAACCTCATCGAGGGTCAGCTAAACCTCTACGACGCCGTGCGCCGCACGATCACCTTCGATGATCCCGCCACCAGCCGGCATTATGAGCTGAGACCCAAGACCGCCGTGCTGCTCGTCCGGCCGCGCGGCTGGCATTTGCCGGAAGCGCATGTGCTGGTCGATGGCGCGCCAATGTCGGGCTCGCTCTTCGATTTCGCGCTCTATTTCTTTCACAATGCGAAGGAGCTCCTGGCGCGCGGCACGGGGCCTTACTTCTATCTGCCGAAGCTCGAGAGCCGGCACGAGGCAAAGCTCTGGAACGACGTCTTCGTCGAAAGCCAGAAGCTCCTGGGTCTCCCCATCGGCACGATCAAGGCGACGGTGTTGATCGAGACCATCATGGCCGCCTTTGAGATGGACGAGATCCTCCACGCGCTGAAGGATCATTCATCGGGCCTCAATTGCGGCCGCTGGGATTACATCTACAGCTTCATCAAGAAATTCGCCGAGGACCCGAAGGCGGTGATGCCGGATCGCGCGCAGGTGACGATGACCGCGCCGTTCCTGCGCGCCTATAGCCTGCATCTGATCAAGACCTGCCATCGCCGCAACGTCCATGCGATGGGCGGCATGGCGGCGCAGATCCCGATCCGCGACAATCCCGAAGCCAACGAAGCCGCGATGGAAAAGGTCCGCGCCGACAAGCTGCGCGAGGCGGGCGACGGCCATGACGGCACCTGGGTCGCGCATCCCGGACTCGTCGGAATCGCCAAGGAGATTTTCGACAAGGCGATGCCGGAGCCGAATCAAATCGCGCGCAAGCGCCAGGACGTGAATGTCGCGGCCGCGGAACTCCTCGAGGTGCCGCATGGCTCCATCACGGAAGCAGGGCTGCGCCAGAACCTCAATGTCGGGCTCGGCTATCTCGAAGCGTGGCTGCGCGGGACCGGCTGCGTTCCGCTCTACAACCTCATGGAGGATGCGGCGACCGCCGAGATCAGCCGCGCCCAGGTGTGGCAATGGATTCGTCATAAAGCGAAGCTCGCGGACGGACGGCCGATCGATCTCGCGCTTTGCAATCAGATCCTCGACGAAGAGCTGGGCAAGCTCAAAGCTGCGGCACCGTCAGGTCAACGCTACGATGATGCCGCCGCGATCTTCCGCGATTTGATCGCGGCACCCCGCTTCCCCGAATTCCTGACGCTGCCTGCTTACGAGAAAATCGTCAGCGAAGGGGCGTAGCGCCTTCTAACGCGTCATTGCGGCACCGGCGCTCACTTCACGCGCACATAGCGTAGCGGGAAAAATCCGTCGCCCTGCTGCACGAGCTCGACATTGTTGCGCGCGGCCCAGACCACTTGCTGCTGATGCAGCGGGATATAGGCGATATCGTCCTTCACGAGACGAAGCGCCTCGCGCAGGAGCGCGAGCCGCTTCGTTGCATCGGCCTCGTGGCCCGCTTCCGCGATCAGCCTATCGACCTTGGCATTGGAATAGCCGCCGAAATTCGCATCGCCCCGATGCGTATCCTTATCGCGCGTCGCGACGAGATTGACGAGCGGGCTGAGCGCGTCATAGGTCGATGACGTCCAGCCCATGAGAAAGAAGCTCGAGCGGTAATCGGGCGACAACAGCTTCGCGAAAAACTTGCCGCGCGTATCGGCGTTGAGATGAAGCTTGACGCCGACTTTCGCGAGCATCGCCACGATCGAGCCACAGATCGCCTCGTCATTGAGATAGCGATCATTGGGGCAATCCATGCCAGCCGAGAAGCCGTTCGGATAGCCGGCCTCGGCCAGGAGGGCCTTGGCGGCGCCGGTGTTGTAAGGCAGTCGGCCGTTGAGGGCCGCATCGAAGCCGACCACGCCCGGCCCGACCAGCAAGCCCGAGGGCGTCGCAAAGCCGCGCATCACCTTCCTCGTGATCGTGTTCTCGTCGATCGCCTGATAGAAGGCCTGACGCACGCGCTTGTCGCGGAATGGATTGCGGCCTTTCACATTGCCGTCGGGCAGCTCGTCGCGCGCGAAGTTGAAGCCCAAGAAGATCGTGCGCAGTTCCGGCCCCTGCACGAGATGGACGCCCGCCGTCCGGGCGATGCGATCCGTCGCTTGCGGCGGCACCGTGTAGAGCATGTCGAGATTGCCCGACAGCAATGCCGCCACGGCGGCCTTGTTCGGCATCGGACGGAACACGACGCGGTCGAGATTGTGCTCGGCGTGATCCCACCAATTGGGATTGGGCGCGAGCACCGTCTCGACATCGGGCGTGCGGCTTTGCACCATGAAGGGGCCGGTGCCATTGGCGTGGCTCGAGGCATAAGTCTCCTCGCCCTTCAGCGCGTTCCCCGGCTGCTGCGCCTCGTTCTCGAGGCACCAGCGCGCGCTCATGATGTCCCAGCCCGTGATCTCTTCCGGCAGGATCGGATCGGGCGTGTTGGTGCGAATCTCGATATTGAAATCATCGAGCTTGGTGACGTCGCGGATCGGCGCGAGCGCTTCGGCAAGGCTCGAATTCGGTCCGCTGACCCGCGCGAAGGAAAAGACCACGTCATCGGCTGTGAACGGCGTGCCGTCCTGAAAGCGCACGCCGCGGCGCAACTCGAAGTGCCAGCGATCGGGCGCCACCTCGAACCAGCGGACGGCGAGCGCCGGTTCGAGCTGCAGATCCCGGCCGCGGCGAACCAGCGGCTCGTAGATGTTCGCGAGGAAGGAAAGGAGGAAGGTTTCCTGCCGCGCATAGGGATCGAGCGAGAACAAATCTTGATCATGCGCCCAACGCAAGGTCGCGGCGTCGGCGGCCCGAGAACCGGAGGCGGCCACCGCAACGAGCAGCGCCGCCACCGCCGCTGCCCGCAAATTCGTCTTCATCACGCCTCCACCGCTCCCGCAATGCCTGATCGAAGGCTCGCAGATTTTGCCGCGCGTCTTGCGATGTCAACCGGTTTGGACGAGAACGAGGGAGAAAGGGCGAGGCCGCTCGAGGCGGCCGGAGAGGAAACGGTATGGCTCTCATCTACGTGGCGCGGAGCGCCAAATTCTCGAAATGGGCGTCCGATGTCGGCTTGAGCAAGAATGTCTTCAAGGTCGGCGTCACCGACGAGCCCTTGAAGGCGTTGGTCGCGGCCGGATGGGCCGGCGAGACCGATTGGACGATCGTCAAGAAGGAGCCGGCGGAGGAACTCGATGAGGACGCCGTCATCGCGCGCCTCGCGCGGCGCGAAACGATGCTCGACCCCAAATACTATCCGCGCATCCGGGAGACGCGCGGCCTCTTCAAGGTCGACCCGCACCACGTCGAGAGTCACATCATCGTCGGCCGGGCCCTGGAGGGCGGGCCCGAGCGCGTCGAGTTGAAGCTGAAGCCTGCCGATTTCGCCGCCTATCTCATCCACAATGCGCGGCGCTGATCGCCCCGCGGGACGGCTACACTAGCCGCGGACATCCTTCTCGATGAATTCGCGCAGCAGCTTTGCGAAAGGCTCCGGCTTTTCCAAGGGCACGACATGGCCGCCATTCTCGATCTCGACATAGCGGGCGAAAGGCAACAGCCTCGCCATCTCCTGCATCGTCGCCCGCTGGCTCGAGGCATCGATCGAGCCGCGCAGCACCAGGGCCGGAAGCCGGATGTCGCGGAGACGCTCGCCGTAATCGAGATCGCGAATCGCTTCCCAGCCCCAGGAGAAGACGACCGGATCGTCATCCAAGAGCCAGCTGCGGCAGGCCTGCACCTCGGGCGGGTTGAGGGCAAGGAACCGCTCCGGAAACCAGCGCGTCAGCGTCGCTTGGAGCATCGCCGGCATGCCGTTCAGCGATTGATCGGCGCGCTGCTGCGCGATGGCCCGCCCCTCGGGAGTCTGCTTATAGTTCGTATCGGCCAGCACGATGCCCGCCAAGAGCTCGGGCGCTTTCAGCGCAATGCTCTGCGCCACCATGCCGCCCAGCGAGCAGCCGACCACGATCGCATCGCGGGCGCGCTCGAAGCGCAAGAGCTCGATGACATCATCGGCAAGATCGTCGAGGCTAAAGCGCTGACGCGGCACGTCACTGTCGCCATGGCCGCGAAAATCGACGGTGATGCAGCGATAATTTCCGCCGAGATGAGCAATCGCGCCGTCCCAGAAGGCAGCGCGCGTGCCGATCGGATGGAGAAAGAGCACGATCCGGCCGGCGCCGCGCACATGGTAGGACATGCCGAGTCCGTTCGAGAGACGGAAATGCATCGTTTCCTCCCTTCATTTTTTGTCCCCTTACCCCACTCTCTCCTCGCCAGGAAAAGGGCGAGAGCGAGAAGGTCCGGCTATCGCATCACTTCTGCGTACCAGATTCGTCAACGCGCCGTCAGATAATCACGCACCCAGCTTGCCGTCGCGATGAGGCTCGCATCGGCATTAAGGAAGCCCAAAAGCTGCAGCCCGACCGGCAGCCCCTCGACCTCGAGCAGTGGCAAGGAGATGGCCGGCACACCGAGCAGAGAGCCGGCGACGACAAAAATCGGATCGCCGGTGCTCTCGAGCCCTAGCGGGGCCGGCCCGGTTGCCGTGAGCGTCACCGCGGCATCGCATTCCGCGGCGAGCGCCGCATAGGTCGCGCGGATCTGGTCACGCTCGGCGAGCAGCTCGCGGTAATGCTCGAGCGTCATGCGCTCGGCCTCGGCAAGACGGTCGAGCGAGAATTGCGTGAGCTTTGAAGCATCACGCGCGCGATAGGTATTGAGCGGCCAGCGCGTCTCCCAACCATTGATCTGCTGCGAGACGGGCAGCGCGCGACCCAGCGCCACTTCCACCGCCTCGATCGCCGGCCGCTCCTTGCGGCGTAAAATGCTCACACCGGCGCGCGCGAGCGTTGCGACCGCGCGCTCGAGCCCGTCTTTCGCCGCCGGCTGCGCCTTTGCCCAGCCGGGCGTTTCGAGGAGCGCGAGACGTTGCGGCTTCCGCGCGGCGGGTGGCGATGCGGGACCGATCAAGCCCGGATAGCCGGGATCGCCGCCCGCGCGATCGGCGATTGCGCGCAGCAAAATCCACGCATCCTCGATGCTGGCCGCGAGCGCGCCATGGACGCTCTGGCTCAGACCGTCATGGCTGCCGCCGCGATTGATCGCGCCAAGGCTCGGCTTGAAGCCGACGCAGCCGCAGAAGCTCGCCGGCCGCAAGATCGAGCCCAGCACCTGTGTGCCCAGCCCCGCCGCCACCATGCCGGTCGCCGCCGCGGCGGCCGAGCCGCTCGACGAACCGCCGGGCGTGCGGCGCGGATCCCACGGATTGCGCGTCGGGCCTGGCGGCGCGGTCGCGAATTCGGTCGTGACCGTTTTGCCGAGAACGATGGCACCGGCCTCGCGCAGCGCCGCGACCGAGGCGGCGTCGCGCCCCGAGCGCCAGCCCTTATAAAGGGCCGAGCCCATCTCGGTCGGCAGATCATAGGTCTCGATAATATCCTTGACGCCGACGGGCATGCCGTCGATCGGCGAGAGCGGCTGGCCGGCGCGCCAGCGCTCGGTCGAGCGTGCCGCCGCATCGCGGGCTGCCGCAGCGTCATAGTGGACGAAGGCCAGTACTTGCGGCTCGACCGCGTCGAGGGTCGCAAGGCAGCGGTCGAGGAAGGCGCTCGGCGTATCCTTCTGGGACTTGAAATCGCCAAGGGCGGAAAAGAACGAGCGTGGAACGGGTTTGGACATCGGCTACCTCTTTCCATCCAACGATACAGTCAACGCCTACCCCGAGAACACCCTTTATTGAGTTGCGCGCGTACCGCGCGGCAATAAACTCGAACGCCATTCCGATAACAGCACGGGGAGAAGCGATGCCTACGGACCTGTACGATCGCAAGCCGCCCGGCCCCGGCCACAACCGGCCCGAAGAAGAGCGCCCCGTCGTCTGGGAGCGCTGGGACAAGAAGCGCATCTTCGTCCGCGAGCTCGCCGGGACCTACAGCCATCTCTATAAGCAACTCTTGGACCAGCCGCGGGTCTATTCCTCGCGCAACCTGCCGTGGAAGGGCGGTCCGCAGCAATATGGCAAGCAGGTCATCAACCCGCAGCATGCCATGGTGGCGCAATCGATCGAGACGCATATCGAAGCCTATGCGCCCGGCGCCTTTGGCCAGAAGCATGGCCATATGAACAGCGCGGTCTTCTATGTGCTGAAAGGGCGCGGTCATGACGTGCATGACGGCCGCCGCATCGACTGGAAGGCGGGCGATGTGATGATCGTCGAGAATGGCTGCGTCCATCAGCACTTCAACGACGATCCCGATAACGAGGCGGTTCTGCTGGTGATGAAGGCGAAGCCGCTCTTCCTCTTCATGCACCTCCTCTTTCAAAAAATCGTCTCCTATCCGCCGAACGAGAAGCCGAAGGGTCACGAGGATTGGACCCCGCCCAAAGACCTTTGAGGAGAAAAAGATGAAAGCCCCCGAGGAACGCGACGTCGCCCATGCTGGCTCCGCGAGTTGCAGCTTCCGCAGCGACGCCATCGCCCAATCGGCCGAGTTTCGCCGCCTCTATGAGGCGATGAGGAATGTCGTCCATGCCGAGGAGATGCCGTTCGAGCATTCGCCCGACGGACTCTTGAAGCATCTCGTCCATGAGAAGCTCAACACGCGCGAATGCTGCATCGAGGCCTATATGCAATTCCTCCCCGGCAATGGCCGCTCGGGCAAGCACCGGCATATGTGGGAAGAGGTGATCTTCGTCGCCGAAGGCTCGGGCTACGATCTCCATTGGGATTTGAAATTCGACTGTCTCGACGCCTTCCAATGGGATTGGGAGCCCGAGCCGAAGCGCTTCGAATGGACACGCGGCGATTTCATCTACATCCCGCCCTTCACGACGCATCAACATTTCAATGCGAGCGCCAAGGACGAGGCGCGGCTCATCGTCATCAGCAATCGCATCGTGCGCGAGATGGGCTTCGACTGGCTCGACCAGCTTGAACACGCGCCGGGTTTTTGAGGGCAAGCCAATGAGAGCCGCGCTCTACTCCGCTCTGATCGCAGCAAGCGTTTGCATCATCGCCGAGGCGGATGCCGCCGATGATGTCGCCAGCTTCTATAAGGGTCGCAACGTCACCATCGATATCGGCTACAGCGCCGGTGGCGGCTACGACATCTATGCCCGCGTCCTGGCGCGGCATCTCGGCGATCACATTCCCGGCAATCCGACTGTCATCCCGCAGAACATGCCGGGCGCCGGCAGCCTCAAGGCCGTCAACTATCTCTATAACCTCGCCCCCAAGGACGGCACGGTGATCGCGACCTTCGCGCGCGGGCTTGCGATGCAGCCCTTGCTCGACAAGCAAGGCATCGAGTTCGACGCGCAAAAGCTCAATTGGATCGGCAGCATCACCAATGAGGTGAGCGTCTGCGCCTTCCGCACCGATTCGGGCGTCGCCACCTGGCAAGACATGCTGACGAAGAGCTATACCGTCGGCGGCACGGGCTCGGGTTCCGATACCGATGTCTTTCCCAATGTGCTGCGCAATTTGTTCCATATGAACATGAAGCTCGCGACCGGCTATCCGGGCGGCGAGGATGTTGCGCTCGCCCTGGAGCGCGGCGAGGTCAATGGCCGCTGCGGCTGGTCTTGGTCGAGCCTCAAGAGCCGCAATCGCGCGCTCTATGAGGAGAAGCAGATCTTCATCCCGGTGCAGCTCGCGCTGCAAAAGCACGAGGATTTGCCGAGCGTGCCGCTGGTCATGGACGAAGCGAAAGATCCGACGCAAAAGGCGGTGCTGAAGCTCATCTTCGCCCGTCAGACGGTCGCACGGCCCTACGCGGCACCGCCGGGCCTGCCCGAAGACCGCGTGAAGGCGCTGCGCACGGCGTTCGATGAGACGATGAAGGACCCCGCTTTCCTCGCCGAGGCGAAGCAAACGGATCTCGAGGTGCGGCCAGTCTCGGGCGATGAGGTGCAGAGGCTCGTCGACGAGCTTTACCGTTCCTCGCCCGAGGTCATCAAAGTCGCGGCCGATTCGATCAAAGGGGCGAATTAGCTGCCATCAACCTCGCCGTGTCATTGCGAGCGAGGCGAAGCAATCCAGGGGCGGCTCTGGATTGATTCGTCGCTGCGCTCCTCGCAATGACGCAAGCGCGCTTAGCTCTTCGCTTTATCGAAAAAGGAATTGAGCTTCGCCGCCACTTCCTTCGGGCGCTCGGTATGGAGGGCATGGCCGGTTTCGGCGAGCGTGTAGAGCTCGGCATTTTTGATCGGCTTCATGAAAGGCTCGGCGCAGGCCAAGGGGCAGATCGCATCTTCCTTGCCCCAGATGAAGAGCACGGGCCGATCGATGCGATGCAGCCAATAAGGAAGCTGCGGATTGTTGAGCCGCGGATTCCAAGCGAGCCGCGCGGCCGCGGCGCGATTTTGCAAGGTCACGTCGGAATCGGCAGCCGCCAATTGCCTGATGCGCTCTTCGATCAGCTTCTTGTCGTAAAAGCTATGGCGGGCATGCTCCTCAGGCGACCACAGGAAAATATCGCCGAAGGGAACGTCGGGCGAGCGCACGCCCGCGGGCGAGAGCAGGCTGACGCTCTTCAAGCGTGCTGTGTTGCGGATCGCGATCTCGGCCGCGGCCCAGCCCCCCAAGGAATGGCCGACCAGATGCACGCCTTTGAGATCGAGCGCTTCGAGCATATCGAGATAGAAGTAAGCGAGATCGCCGACGCTCATCATCCATTGCGGAATCTTGGAGCGGCCAAAGCCCGGATGCTCGGGCGCGATGACGCGTCGCGTCTGTGCCAAGTTTTCGAGCAGCGGATACCAGGCAGCACCGCCGGCGCCGTGCAGATAAAGTACGGGCTCGCCCGCGCCTGCCTCAAAAACGCGCAAGCTCTGCCCGTTTACATCGACCGTCGTTTCACGCATCACTTAACCCTCCCCTTCGCCACGCGACGATAGAGACCACCTCTCTCAACAGCAAGACTCTCCTTGAGCAAGCGCAACAATCGTCGCATAGTTGAGGAAATCAAAAGGGGTGTGTTCTCATGCATCAGGTCAAGATTCCGCAAGCGGTCATCGACCGCGTCATCGCGCGCCGCGGCAAAGAGCATATCTACGAGGACAGCATCGATCCCGCACGCACGGCCCTGGTCGTGGTCGATCTGCAGAACGGCTTCATGCTGCCTGGCGTCGCCTTCTCCGAGATCAAGACCGCGCCCGAGATCGTTCCCAATGTCAACCGCCTCGCCAGGGCGGTGCGCGCCGCCGGCGGCACGGTGGTGTGGATCATCACCACCTACAGCAAAGAAGTCGATACCGAATGGTCGACCTATTACGGCCTTTCGACCCCGGCCAAAGGCGCGCAACGCAGCGCAGCGCTGACGCCCGGCCACAAGGGCCACGAGCTTTGGGCCGAGCTTGACGTCAAACCCGAGGATCCGATCGTCGAGAAGAAGCGCTTCTCGGCCTTCATTCAAGGATCGAGCAAGCTCGACGCGGTGCTGAAGGAGCGCGGCATCGATACGATCCTCATCACCGGCACGGTAACGGGCGTCTGCTGCGAATCGACCGCGCGCGACGGCATGATGCTCAATTACAAGGTGGTGATGGTAACCGACGGCAACGCTGCCTATAGCGATGACGAGCACAATGCGGCGCTCACCGCCTTCTACGCGACCTTCGGCGACATCATGTCGACCGACATGCTGATCGGCATTCTCGAGAAGGGTGCGACGCGCGCCGCCGCGGAATAGCATCGCCGCAAAGCGAGATAACCGCCGCGCCACGGGCTGGCGCGGCGGTTTTCGTTTAAGATCGCGCCAGACATTCACCGATGCTAAAGTGAATCGGCACGCCTGACCCGCGGGATACGGAACAAAGCGGGCGGCCGTCCCGAGGGAGGAGATCCGCGCCGATGCGCCTTGCAACCGCCATTCTGTCTCTTTTCACTTTGAGCGTCGTCGCTGCCGCTATTGCCGACGATGCGAAAGCGGCCGACAAGCTCGTCGTCGGCAAGGCTTTCCCGACTTCCTTCGCTTTCGTCCCGGTCAATGTCGGTGTCGAGACCGGCATCATGAAGAAGCACGATCTCGACGTGACGATCCAGGGTTTCGATGGTGCCGCGAAATTGACGCAAGGCATTACCGCCGGCGATATCGACATTGGGCTTGGCTCCGGCACCGACATGGCCTTCGTCAAGAAGGGCGAGCCGGCCAGGGCCGTGGCTGCCATGGCAGGGCCGCCGCTCGCTTACGGTATTTTCGCCGCCGCTGGGACCGGCATCAATTCGGTCGAGGACCTCAAGGGCAAGAAGATCGCGGTGTCATCGCGCAATTCGCTGGTCTATTGGCTGACGCGGCACCTTTCGGACCAGCTCGGCTGGGGCCTCGACGGCATCAATGCGATTTATATCAGCGGCGGCAATGCCGGTAATATCGCGGCGATGCGCACGAAGCAGGTCGATGGGCTGACCATCGGGATCGATGTCGCCTACCAGCTCGAGAAAGAGGGTCAGGGAAAGCTGCTGGCGAGCTATGGCGACTATGTGAAGGTCTATCTGACGCACGCGATCTATGCGAGCGACACGCTCATCGCCAAGCGTCCCGAGGTGCTGCGCCGTTTCCTCGCGGCTTGGTTCGAGACCATCCAATGGATGCAGGCAAACAAGGACGCAACGGTGAAGATCCACATGGCCGACGACGGCGTCACCGACCCCGACATCGCCGCCCGCACCTATGACAAGGACATGCCGATGTTCTCGCATGACGGGCGCTTCGATCCAGCCGCACTCGCGATCGTCCGCAAGGCGATGGTTGAGCTCGAACTGCTGCCGAGCGAGCCCGACATGGCGCCGCTGTACACCGAGGCGTGTTTGTCGAACGGTTCAAACTGAGGCCAAGGGAGCAGGCCATGGCGAAGGGCATTCTGGTTCCCGTCATCGATTTCACCGGCTTTGCCGAGGACGAGTTCAACGATTGGTACGATCTCGAACATATCCCCGAGCGGCTAGGGGTGCCCGGCTTTCTCGCCTGCGAGCGATGGATCGGCGCACATGATCCAAGCATTTCGGTCGCGACCTATGCGCTCGACAATGTCGACGTGCTGAAGAGCCCGGCCTATCACGCGATCGGCAACCATGCCGGCGGCGGCGCGAACCTGTCGGTTTGGTCGAAGCGCGTGACCCAACGCATCAAAATGATGACGCGCTTCGAAGGCGAGCAAATCTCCTCGGCTGGCGGCGTCGCTCCGAAAGATGCGCCGGCATTGCTGCTCAACGCGATGAGCATCGCTCCCGAGCATGAGCACGCGTTCAACGAGTGGTACGACACCGAGCATGTCCCGGCGCTCGCCGCCGTTCCCGGTTTCTTAGGCGCGCGGCGCTATCGCGGCACCGAGGCTGCGGCGCAGCGCTACCTCGCCCTCTATTACGTTGCCGCGCCCGAAATCCCCGATTCGACCGCCTGGAAAGAGGCCGCCAATACCCCGTGGACTGAACGAATGCGGCAGCATTTCCGCGACCGTCTGCGGATCGTTTGCCGGCGCTATCGCCGCCACGCGCCCTGATATGTCCGGCAACGCAGCCCGTTCGTTCTCTCGTATCCTATTCGGGCTTGTCCGGGCGGAACTTGGTCTCGGGCTTTAGGCCCTTTTTCTTCTGCTGGGCGCTGATGCGGCCATTCTCGAGATAGCGCCCCTCGACCGCGCGCTTTGCCGCCGCGTCCCATTCCGGCAGCCAGTCGCCGAGCGAATAGCCGAACCACGGCGCTTGCGGGCGCAAAGCCGGCAGGCCGAGCCGGTCCCAGATCGCCTTGGCCTTCTCCATATACTCGCGCGTCGGCAGAGCGAGCGGCGGGAAGTCGCCTTTCATGGTCGCGTCCATGAGCAGGGTCGAATCCTCGTCATTCTCGGCCTCGCGCTTCGGTCCGTGGCCCTGGCCGCGATGCGGCACTGTGCGCACATCCTCGACGGGATTCATGCGATAGGCCATGGCCCAGAGGATCGCATCGGCGTTGTCGGCCTCGATATCCTCGTTCACGGCGATGCAGATCTTGCCCATATCGCCTTTGAAGAAGGCGGCGCCCTCGAGCGCGCGCCACACCTCGGTGCGCGGCGTACCTTTCGCGAGCGCGATCACCGTGACCCGCAGGAGCCCCGTCAGCGGCTCGTGCAACGACACTTTGCGCACGCCCTTGATGCCGAGCGTGTCGCGCAAATGCGCGAGGAACAGCGGCTCGTAGGAGACGCGCTTGATGACGGAGGATTCCGACGGCGCGACCTGGCTGATATAGGAGGGGATGATCGCGTCGCGGCGATGGGTGATCGCGGTCACGCGCATCGGCA
>CAYMNX010000592.1:0-7970 GCA_964391905.1 uncultured Rhizobiaceae bacterium | reverse complement strand
GCGTCGATCGCGACCGCGGTCGCGCTGATGAGACCGCCGCGCTCATCAACGCGAAACGGAACGACGCCGTCGCGCTCTGCACCGACGTCGCTATCCCTGATGCGGTCGATACCATGGCGCAGCAGGTCGCGAACCTTACTGGCGGCGTCGATATCCTCATCAACAACGCGGGTATCGCCACAGTGCCGATGCGTATCCATGAGATGCCCGTCGCGGATTGGGATCGTCTGATGGCAATCAATCTGCGCGGCGTTTTTCTTTGCAGCCGCGCGCTTATTCCGGCAATGATCGAGAAAGGCGGCGGTTCGATCATCAATATTGCGTCGATTGTCGGACTTGTCGGCAACTATCCGGGCTTTGCTATGAATGCCGCGAACTATGCTGCGGCGAAGGCTGGCGTCGTCGGCTTCACGCGGCAGATGGCGGCGGAATACGCAAAGGATGGCATCCGCGCCAATGCGATCGCACCCGGCTGGCATGGTGGGACGCGGCTCGCCGAAGAACGCAGGGCAGTCGCGACGCAAGCCGAAATCGACCGCTTCGAAGATGTCATTCTGCGCAACACGCCGATGGGGCGGCGGGGTCGCCCGGAAGAGTTGCAGGGCCTCGCGATCTATCTCGCGAGCGACGCGTCACGCTACGTGACGGGCCAGGTCTTCACGCAAGACGGTGGCTGGACAGCCGTGTGAGCGCCTCCGGCTTTGCCCCGAGCAGACGCAACGCCCGCGTGTACTCGGCAGAGGCATGGGACCAAGAGCGGCGACGGTCGCGCTTTTGCCACAGTTTGTCGCCCCGCCATGGGCGCGGTTTTACGATCCATTTACGAAAACTTCGTAGCGTTGTGCTCGAACCATCGAGGAGATGTGTCGTGAAGCAGCGCGCGAAAGTTGAGATCGGCCAACACTACCAATCGGTCGGCACGGTGACGGGTACGCCTGTTTTCACTTACCGTGTGGCGCAGCTGTTCCAAAGCAAGGTCGACAATGTCGAATACGCGCGACTTTCCCAGATCGGCGATCCCTCGCGCAGCAAGAGCGTCGCCGCGGCCGTGCTGTTGAACCCACGGCACTTCCTCCCGGTTGCGCCCGAAGCTGTCGTCGACGATACGGAGCGCGCGGCCTGACCTTACGCCCCGAAGGACTCGGGGGCGGGCTACAGCGTGCTGATCAGACGCAAATCTATTCCTGAACGCCGGCGTCCTGCGATCACTTGCCGCTCGTGAAAGGGCGTTGCCGGGTTGGGCGGGGCCCGCGCCTTGCGCTATGCTCCGCGCCGTCATGGCATTGCGTACGGAGACCGGGCGAGCGAAAGCCACCGCGGATGAGCGCAGCTTTCGCACCGCCCTTTTCATCATCTTTGGGCTCACCGTGTTGCGCATCCTCTGGATCGCCACCGGCGCGACCGATCTTTATCCCGACGAAGCGCAATATTGGCTTTGGTCCCTAACGCCCGATTGGGGCTACTACTCGAAGCCGCCGCTGGTTGCTTGGATCATTGCCGCCACGACCCGGCTGGTCGGCTCCGACAACGAGTTGGCGGTGCGGCTGGGCGCCCCGCTCCTCCATTTCGGCGCGGCGCTGGTGATCTACGCACTGGCGCAGCGGCTCTATGATGCGCGCGTCGCATTTTGGACCGCGATCGCCTATGCGACCCTTCCCGGCGTCTGGGTCTCTTCCGTCATCATGTCGACCGATGCGCCGCTTCTTTTTTGCTGGTCGGTAGCGCTCTACGCTTTCATTCGCGCGCGCGAGCCGGGCGGCGAGCGCTGGTGGTGGGCCGTCGGCATCGCTGCGGGCGTGGGGCTTTTGGCCAAATACGCCATGGCCTACTGGCTCATTTCGGCGCTCCTCTTTCTGCTCGCCTATCGCGACGAGCGAAAGCATCTCGGCCCTTTCGCGGTGGCGATGGTGGTCGCGCTGCTCATCTATGCGCCGAATTTCGTCTGGAACCTCGAGCACGGTTTCGTTTCCTACCGCCACACGGAGGCGAATGCCGCGCTCGGCGGCTCGCTCATCCATCCGACGCGCTTCCTCGAGTTTTTCGCCGCCCAGTTCGGTGTGTTCGGGCCGGTGTTCTTCACGACACTCCTCCTCTGCGTCGCCACGCCGTGGCGCCGGCTTAAGGCACGGCGCGAGGCGATGCTCGCCTTCTTCGCGCTGCCGACGCTGGCGATGATGTTCGTCGTCAGCTTTCTCTCGCGGGCCGAGCCCAATTGGGCGGCGCCGACCTATGTGTCGGCCGTGGTTCTGGCCGTGGCCGCGCTTCTTGCCGAAGGGCGGCGTGTGCTGGTCCTTGGCTCGATCATCCTTCACACGACGGTCGTCATTGTGCTTGCGGAGGCAAAGCCTGCTGCGCGCGCCGTAGGTTACGATCTACCGGCGAAATACGATGCGCTGCACCGGCTTCGCGGTTGGCGCACCTTGGGAAGCGCAGTCGGGCGGCTGCTGCGCGAAAACCCGAATACCGTACTCATGGCGGATGACCGCGAGCTAATGGCGGCGCTTATCTATTACGTCGAGCCGCATCCTCTCGATGCGCTCAAATGGAACGGCGAGGGTGGCATTCACGATCAATTCGATTTGACCGCCGACCCGCAGCGCTATATCGGCCGCGATTTCCTCCTTGTCAGCGATCGCGGCAATCTCGCCCCGATCATCGCGCGGTTTGAGGACACGCTCGCGGTCGAGCGCATCACCATCCCGTTGGGCGGTGGTCAGGTGCGAAATTACGAGCTGCGTCTTCTCCGCGGCTTCAAGGGATACCCGTAACCTTCTTTTCCGCTGGCAAGGCGAGCTTGATGCCGTTGCGCTTCAGGATCGCGGCCAAGCCCCAGGCGGCGATGAAGCCCATATAAATGCCGACGATGACGTCGCTCAGATAATGCGCATCGATGATGACGCGACTCGCCGCAACCAATGCAGCGCCGACGACATAGAGGGGCCAGAGCGGCGGATAGACGGCGTAGAGCGATGTCGCGAGCGCAACGATGGTGATGGAGTGGCCCGACGGGAAGGACCAATGATCGGCATGGGGGCCGCTCCAGGTGAAACCGAAGAGCTGGTCACGAAAAAGCAGCTCGGGACGCGCGCGGCCGAAAACCGGCTTCAGAATGTCGGCCAAGAGCCCCGGAATCGCGATCGCGGCAAAGACGTAGGCGCTGCGCCAGGCAATCGCGACGCGCCGCGACCATAGGCCCCACAGGATGATGAGCGCGAGCGGAACGAGGTAGAACGTCGAATCGCCGAAGCGCGTGATGACGGTGAAGATGCGCCGCAGCGTCGGGTCGCTGCCGTAGAAATAGCGTGCCAGAGCCTCGTCGAAGAGCGCGTAGGCGATGAAAAACAGGACCGCGGTGACGAGGGTGAGGCCGAGGAAGCTCTTCATCTCGGGCGGGGGCCGGCGGCAGGCGCTGCAAATGACCGCGATGCCCTCATGCACGATGAGCGCGCGGTGGAGCAGCCAGCTGATGCCGAAGACGAGGAAGCCCGAGGCAACGACATCGGAGAGGAAGTGTCCGCCTTGGGCGAGGCGCACCACGCCGAGCCCTGCGCCCAGCGCGAGCGCGCCGCCGATCCCCCAGCGCCGCCAGCGCGGCTGCGGCGCCAGCAAAGCGACCGAGACGAGGTAGAAGCCCAAGGACGGATCGCCGCTTGGGAACGAGCAATTGCGCGCGCATTGATCGGCCGGAACGAAGGCACGCGTGAATTTCTCGGCGCCGCCGAATTCCGTGATCTGCGCCGGCCGTGCCCGGCCCCAATGATCCTTGAAAATCGTATTGACCGTCAGGCCCGGCCCGAGCGCAAGCGCGAGCAGCAAGAAGAGCGCGGCTTTGCTGTCGAGACCGAGGATCGCGCGTCGCCGCAGCAGGCTCAAGCCCAGGGCCGCCGCGACGAAAAGAACGAAAGCGGCGACGGCGTAAGGCAGATTGTCGTGGACGGCGCGAAAGGGCGGCCAATCGCCGAGGAAGAAGCCTGCGCCCGGCCGATAGAACAAGCCGCTCGCCCAGAGATCGATTTGCGGCAGGAGGACCAGCCCGCCGCAAAAGAGGAGAAAGGCGGCGACGAAGGCGGCAAGGCGCATCGCCATTTTAGCGGACTTTCGCGAGGAGCCGGCGCCGGATCTCCGCGGCAGCACGTGGCGTATCGTCGGGTGGCGCATAGCGCCAATTCTCGATCGCCCCGGTGAACGGCCGGGTAATGCCGGCCTCTCGCATCGCGCGATGGAAGCGCGTAAATTTCGGCGAGCCGCCTTCAAGCTCGACGACATGGACGGGCTTTCCCGTCGCCGCGGCCTCGCTGACCATCGATACTGAATCGGCAGTGACGAGGATCGCATCGGCAAGGCCGAGCATTCCGAAATAGGGATTGTCGCCGTTGCCATCCCAGATATAGGCGGAGCTCGCTTCGAGCTTTTGCCGCAGCAACGCGATGCGCTCGGGCGCGGTGCGGCGCGACGGCGTAATCGCCAGGCCGAACCCCTGGGCCGCCAGCGCGGCGAGTTGGTCGCAGAGCCGACCGAAGGCGGTATCGCTCAGGCGATAGACGCCGTTATCGCCGCCGATCAGCACCGCGACGAGGGGCCGTGGCAGGGCGGCAAAGAGGGGCACAAAAAGGGGCGCGGCGGCGGCGAGTTGCGCCGGCGTGACGCGATGGACGGCGCCCAGCGTGCGAAGGACATTGGCTCCGCTCGCGGGATCATGCGCCGGGGCGACGACCAGATCGACCTCGCGGCGAGCAAAGCGCGGATCCTGGACTTGTACCCAGAAGCTCCGGCCGCCGCTCCTGCGCTTGATGGCGCGGGCGAGCGCGATCGTGTTGCGGCCGCAGGCGATCACAATCTCGGGCCAGGGCGGCGCGAGGGACGCGCCGCTCGCATCGACGGCGCGAAAGGGGAAAAGCCATAATTGCGGGGCGAGAGAGCGCCAGGGCGGGCGGATGACGAGGCGCTTTTCGATGAAAGGCCAGCCCAGCGCCTCGGCGAGGCCGATCACCTGATTGGCCATGCCGGCTTTGCCATCATGCATCGCCCAGACAGTCGGTGGGTCGCCGCCGCCCTTTGCCATCACCCTCGATCGTCCTTGCCGCCGCGTCTCCGTGTTAGCGATGGCGCCCGATTGAGGCAAGGCAGTCGCGCACAATCTTGAAATATTATTGCGCGATCCTTAGGATCAGCAATTATCGTTCGTGTTTAGGTGGTTTGTGGGAACATCCATGCGGCGCAGTAAGCTCGACAAGATCGACCGGCGGATCCTCCGGGATCTGCAAGCCGACGGTCGCATCACCAATGTCGACTTGGCGCATCGCGCCGGCATCTCCGCGCCTCCTTGCCTGCGCCGCGTGCGCGCATTGGAGGAGGCCGGGTTCATAGAAGGCTATCACGCGATGGTCAATCCGAAGCTCGTCGGATTCGACGTGACGGTTTTCGCGCATGTCGGCCTCTTCAGCCAGGCCGAGCCCGATTTGCGCGCCTTCGAGCAGCTCGTTGCATCCTGGCCCGAGGTACGGGAGGCGCATCAGCTGTCGGGCGAAATCGATTTCTTGCTGAAGATCGTGGCGTCCGATTGGGACAGCTATCAGCGCTTCCTTGCTGACAAGCTGACAGCCGCGCCCAATGTCAAGAATGTCCGCTCGATGCCGCTCAACCACACCGCGAAATTCGAGCCCGGCGTGCCGATTACGGCCGAATAGCTATTTGAACTGGACCTTGACGATCTCGTAGGAACGCGCGCCGCCGCGCGGCGTCGAAACTTCGACGTTATCGCCGATGGTCTTGCCGATGAGGGCACGCGCGAGCGGCGACGTGACCGAGAGCCGTCCCTGGGAGATGTCGGCCTCATCCTCGCCGACGATCTGATAGGAGACCTTTTCCTCGGTCTCCTCGTCCTACAGCGTTACGGTCGCGCCGAACTTCACGGCTTTGCCCGAAAGCTTCGAGACGTCGATCACCTCAGCGCGGGCGATCTTGTCCTCGAGCTCCATAACTCGGCCCTCGATGAAGCCCTGGCGCTCGCGCGCGGCGTGATATTCGGCATTTTCGGCGATATCGCCTTGCTCGCGCGCCTCCGAGATCGCACGGATGATGGCCGGGCGGTCGATCGACTTGAGTCGTTTCAGCTCCTCTTGCAGGCGGTTAAAGCCGGCGGAGGTCATCGGTATCTTCGTCATGCGGGTAGCTTAATCCCCGTGGCGTTAATAATCCAAAAGCTTAAGGAAACGTTGCCTTAGAACGGCCCCTCAAAATAAGACTGCACTGGGGCGACTGCAAGACTGCCGGTCTTCAGTGCCATGATCGCTTGTACCGCGGCGCGAGCTCCCGCTATCGTTGTATAATACGGAATCTCGTTCATCAGGGCGGTACGCCGAAGACTGAAACTATCGGCAATCGCCTGAGTTCCCTCCGTCGTGTTGAAGACCAGCTGGACGTCGCTCGACAGCATGCGGTCGACGATATGGGGGCGCCCCTCGGCAACCTTGTTGACGGTCTCGACCGGAAGCCCGGCTTGGCGCAGATGCTCGGCCGTTCCTTGGGTCGCAAGCAGCGTGAAGCCCATGGCGACGAGGCGCTCGCAGGGCTCGACCACGGCGGCTTTATCGTGATCGCGCACCGAGACGAAGACCTGGCCCCGGAGCGGCAGGCGCACGCCGCTGCCGAGCTGCGATTTGGCGAAGGCGCGGCCGAAATCGGAATCGAGTCCCATGACCTCGCCGGTCGATTTCATCTCTGGTCCGAGGATCAGATCGACGCCGGGAAAGCGGGCGAAGGGAAAGACCGCCTCTTTCACCGCGACATGCGGTTGCCGCGCCTTCGCTTCGAGACGGAAAGCATGGAGCTTCTCGCCCGCCATCACCCGTGCCGCGATCTTTGCGATCGGAACGCCGGTCGCTTTGGCGACGAAAGGTACCGTGCGCGAGGCGCGCGGATTGACCTCCAGCACATAGACCGTGCCGCTCTTCACCGCATATTGCACATTCATTAGGCCGATCACGCCGAGCGCCTTGGCGAGCGCGGCGGTCTGGCGCTTGATCTCGGCGACGATATCGGGCGGCAGGGAGTAAGGCGGCAGCGAGCAGGCGCTGTCGCCCGAATGAATGCCGGCCTCTTCGATATGCTCCATGATGCCGGCGATGAAGACGTCGCGGCCATCGGAGAGGGCATCGACATCGACCTCGATCGCGTCCTGGAGATAGCGGTCGATGAGCACGGGATTGCGCCCCGAGACCTTGACCGCGTGCGCCATGTAGCGGGCGAGGGCCGGCTTCTCATGCACAATCTCCATCGCGCGTCCGCCCAGCACATAGGAGGGCCGGATAACGATGGGATAGCCGATCCGCTCGGCGACGGCTTCGGCCTCCTCGGCCGAGGTCGCGATGCCGTTCTCGGGCTGCTTCAGGTCGAGGCGATGCAGCAATTCCTGAAAGCGCTGGCGGTCCTCGGCGAGATCGATCGCATCGGGCGAGGTGCCGAGGATAGGAATGCGCGCTTCCTCGAGCGCCGCGGCGAGCTTCAATGGCGTCTGCCCGCCGAGCTGGACGATCACGCCCTTGAGCCGGCCCTTCTTCTCTTCGACGCGGACGAGCTCGATGACGTCCTCGGCGGTGAGCGGTTCGAAATAGAGCCGGTCCGAGGTGTCGTAATCGGTCGAGACGGTCTCGGGATTGCAATTGACCATGATGGTCTCGATGCCGGCCTCTTTGAGGCTGTAGGCGGCATGGACACAGCAATAATCGAATTCGATGCCTTGGCCGATGCGATTGGGCCCGCCGCCCAGGATCACGATCTTGTCGCGCGACGACGGATCGGCCTCGCATTCGGGCGGGCTGATGCCGTCGCCCTCATAGGTCGAATACATGTAGGGCGTCGCCGAGGCGAACTCGGCGGCGCAGGTGTCGATGCGCTTGTAGACCGGGGCGACGCCGAGCGCGCGGCGGCGGGATGCCACCTCCGTCTCGGGCATGCCGCTCAGCTCCCCG
>CAYMNX010000591.1:0-3039 GCA_964391905.1 uncultured Rhizobiaceae bacterium | reverse complement strand
CCGCCGTCGAGCTGATGCCGCTTTCCGATTTCTCCGGCACGCGCAATTGGGGATATGACGGCGTTCTGCCTTTCGCGCCCGATTCCGTCTATGGCCGGCCCGAATCGCTGAAGCGCTTCATCGCCACGGCGCACCGGCTGGGTCTCATGGTTTTCATCGATGTCGTCTACAATCATTTCGGCCCCGACGGGAATTACCTCCCGCTTTATGCGCCGCAATTCTTCGCTTCGGGCGAGACCGGTTGGGGAGATCGCATCAATTTCGGCGGCGAGGGCTCACAGCATGTGCGCCGCTTTTTCCTGCATAACGCGCTCTACTGGCTGATCGAGTATCACGCCGATGGTTTGCGCTTCGATGCGGTTCACGCCATTCACGACGAAAGCGATCAGCATTTCCTCAATCAGCTCGCAGCCAAAATACGCGAAACGCTGCCGGACGGGCGTCACGTCCATCTCATTCTCGAAAACGACCGCAATGAGGCGCGCTATCTCGAACGCGGCGCCGCCGGCGCGCCGGTCTACTATGACGCGCAATGGAACGACGATTTTCATCATGCCTGCCACGTGTTGCTGACCGGCGAGAACGAGGGCTACTACGCCGACTACGCGTCCGCGCCGCTCGACCACCTCGGCCGCGCGCTGACCGAGGGCTTCGCCTATCAAGGCGGTTTCTCCGCCTACCGCGAAGGGAACCGCGGCGAGCCGAGCCGGCATTTGCCGCCGCTCGCTTTCGTCGACTTCCTGCAAAATCACGATCAGATCGGCAATCGCGCCTTCGGCGAGCGGCTCACCACCCTTGCCCCGGAGCAAGCGCTTGCCGCCGCCGCCGCGGTGCTGCTGCTCGCCCCGTCGCCGCCGCTTCTCTTCATGGGCGAGGATTGGGGCGCGACTGCGCCGTTTCTCTTCTTCTGCGACTTCAAAGGCGATCTCGCGACCGCCGTGCGCGAGGGCCGGCGCCGCGAATTCGCGCGCTTCCCGGCCTTCTCCTCACCCGCCGCACGCGAGCGGATCCCCGATCCGCTCGACATCGGCACCTTCGAGCGCAGCCGCCTCGACCGGGCATCACAGTGTCGCCCGGACGTGGTCGAGCGCTATCGCTCGCTGTTGTCGTTGCGCCACCGCGAGATCGTCCCGCACCTGCGCGAAAATGCGCCGCCGAAGGCCGCTTATGAGGTCGCCGGCCGCCGCCTCACCGCCGAATGGCAATTCGAGGACGGCGCCGCGTTGCGGGTTGTCGCCAATCTCGGCAACGATCACGCGCCGTTCGACCGCCCAGGGCCCGACTGGCGGCATCTTTGGGGACCCGAGCCCGGCGCGGAAACACTCGATCCATGGACCGTGATCTGGAGCATCAGGCGCTGAGCATGTCGACGGCGAACGATCCACGCCTCTACGGCATCGAGGAAGAATATCGCGACGCCTGGGGTCATCTTCGGCGCTCGCCGCCCGAAACCGTCGCGCGGCTTACCGCCAGCCTTGCGCCCTGGCCAGGCATCGGCGCGGCCGAGCCATCTGCAGCGCCACCGCTCCGCTGCTTCACGCCGCTGTGGATGGAGCGCGGCGAGCGCGCCTGGGGCATCGGCGTCCAGCTTTACGGGCTGCGCTCGGCGCGCAACTGGGGCATCGGCGATTTCACCGATCTCGCGCGGCTCGCGCAGCTTGCCGGTGATCAAGGCGCCGATTTCGTCGCGACCAATCCGCTGCATGCGCTCTTCGCCGGCGATCCTGGCCGCTACAGCCCTTACGCGCCCTCGAGCCGCGAGTTCATCAACGTGCTCTATCTCGACGTCACGGCGATGCAGTCCTATGCCATCAGCGACGCCGCGCGCCAAAGCGTCGAAGCTCCCGCCTTGCAAAGCGCCCTTGCCGAGCTGCGGCAGCGCGACATGGTCGATTACGCCGGTGTCGCCGCCGCAAAGGATATGATCTGCCGCATGAGCTTTGCGGCATTCGAGGAACGCTGCCGCGGCCGGCGCGATGACCCTCTGCGCCTCTGCTTCGAAACCTTCGCGCAGGAGCGCGGCGAGCCGCTGCGGCAATTCGCGCTTTATCAGGCGCTGTCGTTGCAGCCGGGCTTCGGCAGCGATTGGAGCCGGTGGCCCGCGGCCTATCACGATCCGAAAGGCGCCGCGGCGAGCGAATTCGCCGCGCGCCACGACGATGAAATCCGCTACCACGCCTTCCTGCAATGGGAAGCCGACCTTCAGCTCGCCACTTGCGCCGATGTGGCGCGCCGGGCCGGCATGCGCATCGGGCTCTATATCGACCTCGCGCTCGGCGCCGCCCCCGAAAGCGTCGACGGTTGGAGCGCGCAGGAGAGCATGATCAACGGCTTCCGCATCGGCGCGCCGCCCGATCAATGGAACGAGAACGGCCAGGATTGGGGATTGTTCGCCCTTCATCCGCGCGTCGCAGCCGCCGAAAATCCGCTCTTCCGCCGCGTCCTCGACGCCAATATGCGCCACGCGGGCGTTTTGCGCGTCGACCATGTGCTCGGCTTCAATCGGCTTTTTCTCGTCCCGACGGGGGGCAGCCCGACTGACGGCGTCTATCTCCGCTATCCGGCCGCGCGGTTTTGCGCGACGATGGCGGCGGCAAGCGTTACGCACCACGCCGTGGTCGTCGGCGAGGATCTCGGCACGGTGCCCGAAGGGCTGCGCGAGCTCCTCGCCTCTTATGGACTTCTCAGCTACCGCCTTCTGATATTTTCCCACGACGAGGCCGGCCGGTACCTGCCGCCGCAAGATTATCCGCGCGGCAGCCTGGTCGCGGTGACAACTCACGATCTCCCGACGCTCGCCGGCTTCTGGACGGCCCGCGATGTCGCGACACACGCCGCACTCGACCTTTATCCCGACGAAGCGTCACGGCAGACCGCGCTCGCCGAGAGGCAAGCGGCGAAGGACGCAATCCTCGTCGCGCTGCGCGATGCCGGCCTCGATGCCACCGACGCGCTTCCAGCGATCGTGACCGCCATCCACCGTTTTCTCGCGCGAACGCCCGCCGCGCTTTTCTTCGTGCAGATCGAGGATCTCGCTCT
>CAYMNX010000590.1:0-15313 GCA_964391905.1 uncultured Rhizobiaceae bacterium | reverse complement strand
CGCCATCGCCAATATCGATCCGCAATTGCTCGATGTCGGCCGCGCCCTGCGGCTGTCGCCCTCGGGCCGGGTCATCAAGATCGTGTTACCCGCGGCGTTACCGCGCTATTTCGTGGCGTTTCGCCTCGCCGCCGCCGTGGCGCTCATCATCGCGGTGACGGTCGAGATCGCGATCAATCCGCTGGGCGTCGGCTTCGAGCTGATGAAAGCAGCGCAATCGCTTCATCCCGACCGCATGTTCGCGATGCTGCTGTGGATCGGCCTGGTGGGCGGCGGCCTCAACGCCGCGCTGCTTTTCGCCCAGCGGCGCCTGTTCGGCGGGGCCGGCGCGCCGGCGATGCCGCGATGAGCGCGCTCGAGCGCTCGCTGTGGTGGGGCGGCAGCATTGCCGTGACGGCTTTGTTGGTGGCGCTGTGGCAATTCGTCGCCGATCACGGCGGCATTCCGGCGGTGTTCCTGCCCGGTCCCGACAAAGCATGGAACGCGCTGATGACCGGCATCGGCACCGGGCCGGTCGTCAAGGTCACGCTCGCAACGATCCGGCGCATGATCTATGGCTGGGTACTTGCCTCGCTCGCGGGCATCGTCTTGGGCGCGCTGATCGGCAGCTCGCGCGTCGCGCGCGACTATATCGCGCCGACGCTCGAGATGATCCGCCCCGTTCCCGTCTCGGCTTTCATGCCGATCGTCATCGCCTTTTTGGGCCTGACCGGCGATATGGTCGTGGTCGTGATCACGATCGGCGCGATCTGGCCGGTGCTGCTCGCGACCGTGCATGGCGTGTCGGCGGTCGAGCCGCGGCTTCTCGATGTCAGCCGCATGCTCAAATTCGGCCGGATCGAGACGTTTTGGAAAATCGCGCTGCCAAATTCGCAGGCCGACATCTTGGCCGGCGCGCGGCTTGGCCTCACCGTGTCGTTGGTGCTGACCGTGATCGGTGAGATGCTGACGAGCGAGAACGGTCTCGGCTACTACATCCTCTTGGAAGGCCGGGCGTTCCACTCCGCCAATCTTTTCGCCGGCGTCATTCTGCTGGGCCTTATCGGCCTCGTCAGCAATCTCGCCCTGCAGGCGGCGGAGGCGCGGCTCTTACGCTGGACCCGTCGTTAGGCGCTGTGCCGCTTCTTCGGACCTGCCGTTGCTCAAGGCCGGCGAGAGCTTCTCCAGCACCTGCGCTCGCGTCTCGATCGCGAAAAAGACGGCGACCACGGCGCCCATGAGCGAGAAGAGGCCGAACACCACGAAGACGGCGTTGATGCCCCAGCTCGGCAGGATCAAGCCAACGACAATGGGGCCCGCCATCGAGGCCGCGCGCTGCCAGGCGCTGGCGACCCCGCCGCCCAGGGCGCGCAGATGGGTTGGATAGATCTCCGCCGTGTAGGTCGCGAGACTGAGCGCCAGGAAGCTGGTGAAGAAGAAGGCGCCGGAGACGATGATCAGCGTCTCGGTCACCGTGAGCTGGCCGAGGAAGGCAAAAGCCAACAGCGGCAGCGAGCATGCCCCGAGACCGATGATGAACATCGGCCGCCGCCCGATCGCCTCGATCAAATAGATAGCCGCCAGCGCGCCGGCCAGTCCGACTCCAGTCAGGATGAAATTGGCGATCAGCGCTTCCTGCACGCTGACCTTGAACACGGAAACGAGCAGGGATGGGAACCAGGCGGTAAGGCCATAGGTGACGAAGTAGGTGCCGATCCAGAGGAACCAGACCGAGATCGTGCGCCGCAAATATATTCCTTTGAAAAGGTCGGCAACGTGCGGTTTTGCTTCGGGGACCATCGGCAGATCCCGCGGCACTGGCGTTGGTGTCTTGCCTTCGGCGATGGCGATATCCTCGATCCGCTTCAGCGCGCGATCGGCTTCCTCGAAGCGGCCTTGGCTTGCGAGCCAGCGCGGCGATTCCGGCAGCAAGCGGCGCAGCGGAATCGCCAACAGCGCCGGAACGGCGCCGATCACGTACATCCATTGCCAGCCCCAATTCGGCACGACGAAAATGCTGACGAGCGCAACCGCCGGGATTCCGATCGAGAAGAGAACCTGGACCGAAAGCGAGAAGCGGCCGCGCCCTTCGGCCTTGGCGAACTCATTGAGGTAGGTCGCCATCAGCGGCACTTCGCCGCCAAGGCCGATCCCCTGGATGAAGCGGAACCACCACATCTGATCGTAGCTGGTCGACAAGGCGCAGGCTAACGAACCGAAGGTGAAGATGAGAAGGGTCACGAGCATCGCACTGCGGCGACCCCAGCGCTCGCCGATCCAGCCGAAGCCGATCGCGCCCAAGAGCTGGCCGGCGAAGCCGACGCCGATCAGCGAGCCGATGAGCTGCGGATTGAGGTGCCATTCGCGGATCAGCGGCGGCAGAACATTGGCGATCGTCAGGGAGTCGAAGGAATCGAAAAACCATGCGGTGCAAATGATCAGCCGCATGTTCCGATGCCAGGAATTGTATGGAAGCCGCTCGAGCCGCGCGACGATATTACGCATATCGCCGCGCTCGCTGGAAACCGAAACCGTCGCCATAGCCTCCCCCTCCGCTGTTGCGGCGCCGATCCGATAGGCGCCGGTTCTCGCCTTGCCGCTGCGGGCAAGCTTTCGCCGCGCACCATATCGCAAGGAAACGCCGGCCGCTACGGGCTTTGATGGCGCCTCGAGCGGGTCATTTGACCCTCTATCCGGCTTTCGTTACCCTGTTAAGCAACAGGGCGGAACGCAGCTGGAGGAGTATTGTCATGGCGGACGCGTCGGCGCAAACGCAGGTCCCGAGCTTCACCTTTCTCGGCTCAATGCATGAGGGTATTCCGGTCAGCGACGCGAACCTCGAAGCCTGCATCAAATTCTACACCGACGTTCTGGGGCTGAAGCTGCTGAAGCGTCCCAAGGCGCTCGACGATATCGGTCGCGGCGCTTGGCTCGGCGACGCCAACGATAAGGTGCAGTTCCATCTCATCGTTACCGAGCGCGACTACAAGCCGGGTCCCGGCACAAAATATTCGCCGACCGGGCGGCACACGGCGTGGTTGGTGAAGGATATCGAGGTCTTTCGCGCGCGGATGGAGGCCCTTGGCATCGATTATGGCGAGGCCAAAAACCTCCTTGGCGCGGGCAGTGCGCAACTCTTCGTCGTCGATCCCGAAGGCCACACCTGGGAATTCCAGGAGCCGTTTCCGAAGCCTTAGCTGCCAACCATGCGCAGCTGTGGCGCCGACGTATCGATCAGGTGGCGATAGACCTCGAGATACTGCAGTGCCATGCGCCGCGCGGTGAAGCGCTGCTCGAAGCGTTCGCGAATCTTGCGGCGGGACAGCTGCGGTAATTTCTCCAGCGCGGCGATGGCCTCGGTCTCATCCTTAACGATGAAGCCCGTGACACCGTCCTCTACGATCTCAGGAACCGAGCCGGCATTGAAAGCAATGACCGGGGTGCCGCAAGCCATGGCTTCGATCATGACAAGACCGAACGGCTCGGGCCAGGCGATCGGCACGAGGAGCGCGATGGCGCCGCTCAGGAAGTCGCTTTTTTCGGCATCGCTGATTTCACCGATGTAATCGATGCCAGGCAGCCGCAGCAGGGGACGTATGCATTCGTCGTAATATTCGGCGTCGACCTTGTCGACCTTGGCGGCGATCTTAAGCGGCAAGCCGGCCATGGTTGCGATCTGAATCGCGCCGTCGACGCGCTTTTCCGGCGAGATCCGGCCGAGAAACGCAAGGTAATCCTGTTTCAAGGGCTTCGGCGTCAGCAGCCGCTCGGGCAGGCCGTGATGGATCGTGCGGATCCACTCCGCATAGGGCACCGGCTTGCGCTGCGAATTCGAAATCGAGATCACGGGCTCCGATGAAAAGGTGCGAAAGACGACCTGATGCTCGCTGAGATCGAGGCGGCCATGGAGCGTCGTGACGTGTGGCGTCGGTTGGCGCGAGAACAGCGAAAACGGGTAGTAGTCGAGATGGAAGTGGAGGAAGTCGAATTCCGCCGCGCGGAGCCGCACATGTTCGAGCATCGCCATATGAAGCGCGTTCGGATCGCGGATCGCGGGGTCGAAGCGCAACGCTCTCGGCCAGATCGCGTCAAGCCGCGCTGCCGTCACCGAATCACCACTGGCGAAAAGCGTGACATCATGGCCGAGTGCGACCAATTCTTCGGTCAACCAGGAAACCACCCGTTCTGTCCCGCCATAAAGCTTGGGCGGTATGGCTTCAGTAAGCGGGGCAATTTGGGCAATGCGCATCAACGAGGCTCCATTTCCAGATGGGGAAGCAAGATTGCGGGGAATTTTGGCGAAAATACGAAATCAAACAGGCAGCGACCGCTCGTGGCATGATTTGTCGATTCCGATCGTTATCTTCGCAAGATGCCTCCTCGCGCCACGCCGCGCGAGGCTCTTGGAAACACAACGAGAGGCGAAGCTCCTTAATCTGTGACAATTCGTGCCACAGGCAGATCGAACCGGAACAAAGGATCGAATTGAGTGACGGATAGAATTGAAGGAATGAAGCCGACCGAGGACCTCGATCATTATGCTTCCCGACCCTTCAGCTTCCTTTGGCGCTACATTCGGCGCCGGCCGAAGGCTCACCTCACCATACTGATCGCGGTGCTCGCCGCCGTCGGTTGCTCGATCAGCACGCAATATGGTCTAAAAGTGCTCATCGATGCGCTCTCCTCTTCCTCGGGGACGCCGTGGCCCGCCTTCATGTTGCTGATCGCCTTGATCGCTGGCGACAATCTTTCCTGGCGGCTCGCCGGCTGGCTCGCAAATAGCACCTTCGTCGGCGTCACCGGCGATCTGCGGGGCGAGCTCTTTCGCCATCTGACGGGTCATGCGCCAAGCTTCTTCGCCGATCGCATGCCCGGGACCCTGGCAAGCCGTATCACGGCGGCCTCGAACGCCGTCTACGCGCTCGAAACAATGTTCATTTGGAACGTCTTGCCGCCCTGCGTTGCGACTTTGGGAGCAATGGCCTACCTGTTCTCGGTCAGCACGCCAATGACTGCGGCCGTCCTTGCGGTCTCGGCTGTGCTCGTCGTCATCCTATTCCGCTTGGCGGCGCGCGGCGCCCCGCTCCATCGTGATTTCGCCGACCACGCCGCTGTCGTCGATGGCGAGATGGTGGACGTCATCGCCAATCTACCCTTGGTCCGCGCTTTCGGCGGCCTGCGCCGGGAGCATCGGCGGCTCGACGGGACGATCAGCCGAGAAATGAGCTCGCGTCGCCGCAGCCTTTACTATCTCGAAAAACTGCGTCTGTTCCATGCCGCCGTGACCGCGGTCCTGACGGCGTTGCTGCTTGCCTGGGCCCTCCATCTGTGGCAGATCGGCGCTGCGACGACCGGCGATATTGTTCTTGTGAGCACGCTGGGCTTCAGCATCCTGCACGCGACGCGAGATTTAGCTGTCGCATTGGTCGATACGACGCAACATTTCGCACGGTTGTCGGAGGCGGTTTCGACCCTTCTCCTGCCGCATACGCTGCGCGACGTGCCATCGGCGCCTTCGCTCATTCGCCGTCGCGGCGCCGTCGTTTTCGATAACATACACTTCACCTATCCGGATGGGCGGAAGGTTTTCGACGGCTTCAATTTGAAGATCGAGCCCGGCGAGCGGGTCGGACTGGTCGGGGAATCGGGTGGCGGTAAATCGACACTGTTTGCTCTCCTACAGCGATTTCATGACCTTGATGAAGGCCGCATTGCGATCGATGGCCAGGATGTCGCCAAAGTCACGCGTGAAAGCCTATGGGAATCGATCGCCCTCGTGCCTCAAGATATCTCGCTGCTCAACCGCAGCGTGATCGAGAACATCCGGTATGGGCGACCCGATGCGCCGGAGCATCTGGCGGTCGAAGCCGCCGACGCCGCGCGCTGCAGCGATTTTATCGCTGCTCTCCCCCATGGTTATGCAACCGTGATCGGCGATCGCGGCGTCAAGCTGTCGGGCGGCCAGCGCCAGCGCATCGCGATCGCCCGCGCCATCCTCAAGAATGCACCGATCCTGCTGCTCGATGAGGCGACCTCGGCGCTCGATACCGATTCCGAGGTCGCAATCCGCGAGGCTTTGGACCGGCTCATGGAGGGGCGGACGGTTCTCGCGATCGCGCACCGGCTGGCGAGCCTGCGCGATTTCGACCGCATCGTCGTGATGAGAGGGGGAAGGATTATCGAAGAAGGTCCGCCCAATCAGCTGATCGTGCGGAACGGCGCTTACCGCGCTCTCCTCGATAAGGAGCGCCGGCGGCTTTCGGCCGAAGCGGCTTAGCCGGAGTTCGCCCCCGATGCTTACGTCACACCCGCCAGCCAGGCGAGGAGGACGGAGGCAAAGGGGGCGATCTGCTTGTATTGCCGCATGTCCGGCGGCATATCGCGGATCGCCGCAGAGAGGTCTTGCGCCTCATCGCTTGACCGGATCGCCCGATCGAGCCGGGTGATGTGGGTACCGATGGCGAAGACCACGGCGCCCGTTCGTGGTAATCGCCGCAAGGTCTGACGCTCCACCCGCAGCCACAAGGCCGCCCCCGCATTGTCGCGCGTGACCTCGACCCGGCGCGGCGGCGCGACTGGCTGAAAGGGCGCCGGGTCGTCGCTTATTCCCCAGTTGAACCGGCAGACCAGCCGGTCGGGCTTAAGCGCCGCGAAGAAATGATCGACCGGACGCGAGAGCGTCTCGGCGTAGCCGGGCACGATCCCGTGGATGGCAGCCAAGGACGTGCCGAGCTTGTCGGCAAGGCGCCACCGTGCCGGCGAGCATAACGAGGCGCCAGTCAGGAGATACCGTTCACCTGTTGCTTGCAGAAGACAGAGATCCTCTGACACCAAGCGCCCAGCCATATCGAGAGGATGAAGCGCGGATGCCGCGAGCTCCCACGCCTCACCTGTTGTGATATTGAGCAAGCGCGGCCCCTCGGTCCGAAATAGCGCCGAATGATGGTAGGTAAGGTGCGTTGCGAGTAGGTCGAGCAGCTCGCGCGCGGCCGGGGCAGCCTCCGGCAGGGCCTGGAAAACCTCGCCATGCCGAGTCTCGAGCAATTCCCGTTTTCTTGCGAGGCTGGCCGCGAAATTTTCACCAAATTCAAGCCACGCCGCGTCGGGAATCGGCATCAGCCCCATGCTCAGGCGGAATTTTCCGCCCATGAAAGGCAAATAAATCGGCGCGACTCGCTTGGGACCCATCTTTAGGGTTTAGCATGGCGATCTAACGCGATATAGCTTGAGGAATCGCGGTTAAGGTGAAGCGACCGCCGATAGGGTGTTCCTTCCTGACCGCATTGTATGACCCCGGATGATGGACGAAGAAAATGAAGAGCGCGCCGCTTGACTGCCGCCATTGCGCCTTTTGCTGCAAAATGGCGGGGTATGTCGAGGTTAGCAATTACGACATTCGCCGCCTGGCGCGGCATCTCGGTCTGTCGGTATCGGAGTTCCAAGAGAAGCACGTTGTCCATGTGACGCGGGCGGGCAAGAAGCGCATCAAGGATGAGCTGACGACCTGCCAATTCCTCGGCAAGGATCATGCCTGCACCGTCTATGAGGCGCGTCCGACCAACTGCCGCGGCTATGTCTGCTGGGACCAGGACGACAAGACCGTCTATGAATTTGCCCGGTTCCACCAGATGACGACCGCCGACCTGAGAAAGAAGGAGGCGGAGGAAGCGCGGATGGAGAAAGAAGAGGCGCGTCGCCGCCGCTCTTGAATTTTGGTTTCCGGAAAATTTAGCTTTCTAAAAGCTGAACGCGTCGGCACCGACCGCTAAAAGGCCAGGAATTGAAGGCCGAATCGGCTTTCGATCGTGCTATGCTTCTTTCGGCCTCGGCATCGAAGCGAGGCTGGCCATCAAGGAATGGGTAACCGGCATGCCCAATTCGTCTTCTCCCCCGACTTTGGCGTCATTGCAAAAGCGGGCCAAGGATCTGTTGACGCTCGCTCGGAACCCCTCGACGGAGGCGCGCGCGACGCTTGCCTCGGGTCTTTACGATCTATCGCGCGCGAGTGCGGATTTGCCCTCCGAGGAGCGCACGCTCGCTGCCGACATCGTGCTCGAAATTTTCAAGAGCGCCGCACCCAGCGTTCGCCGCCAGCTCTCGGAACGTGTCGCTCTCGATCCGCAGGCACCGAAGTCGCTCATTCTGGCGCTTGCGCATGACGAAATCGCAATCGCGTTTCCGGTGCTGATAGAAAGTCCGGTTCTCGACGAAGCCGATCTCCTCGACGTGCTGCGCACCAGCCCGCCCGAGCATCGGCTCGGGCTCCTCCAGCGTGAAACCTTGAGCGAGGCGGTTGCGGCGGCTGTTGTCGATGCGCGTGACCCGCAGACCATGCGATGGCTCATCGAAAATCTCGGCGCCAAGATTCCGCTGCCTGCGATGGAAACGCTGGTCGAGGCATCGCGGGCGGAAACGGGGTTACAGCAGCCGCTGGTCAATCGCTCCGATCTGCCGCCGGCGCTTGCGGCGAAGATGTATGCTTTCGTGCCGGACGACCTGCGCCACCAGCTGGTCGCGCAACATAAGCTCAAGCCTTCGGCCCAAGCCCTTGGCGCCGTGGCCCCTGCGCCAGGCAAGACCTCGTCGCCGGCTGCCGATGCGCGCGCGCTTGCCGTCGCGCAGGAGCTTCGCCGCACCGGTGCGCTGACGATCGATCTGCTCGTCAAGACGATCCGCGCCGGCAAGATCATCGAGTTCGAAGCCATGCTCGCGCGCTTCAGTCATATTTCACTCGCCGCAAGCCGTCAGATTTTGTCGTCGCCCACGGGCGAGGCGCTCGCCGTCGTGCTGAAGGCCCAGGGCGTCGCCAAAGGGACTTTCGCGACGATCTTCATTCTGACGCGCAAGGCGCGCGAGCCCGGGACCGATCTGTCGACCGCACTGGCCCGGGCGTCCGATGCGTTCGATCGGCTGACAAGCGATGAGGCGAAGAAGCGTTTTGCCGCGCTGCGCGACGCCCAACCCGAGGATCCGGCCGCCTGATCCTTAGAGAAACGGCGGTTTTGACCGACGCTGCGGCCCCTATAGCTTTCGCAATTGCGGCAGGATCTCGCCGGCAAAAAGCTTCAACGTGCGTAGCGCCTGTGCGTGCGTGAGGGTGCCGAAAGCCAATTGCAGCAGCGGATAGGTGATGCTCGATTCCGCGATATGGCGGGTCAGTTCCGCTCGGACCGTCTCGGGAGAGCCGGCGATCACGGAGCCGATGCGGCGACGCGCCACCTCGTAAGCGCCGGGCACGAACATCGCGGTGAAGCCGAAACTGTTCGCCTGATGCTCGAGGCTCGCGTACCAGCGCTCGTAAGCGGGCTGCGCTATTTGCTCGGCCTCGGCATCGGTCTCGGCGATGACGAGCATGCGCACCGAGCCGATCGTCGCCTGCGCCGGGCGGCCAGCACGGAGGGGCGCATCCTTGTTGCGCTGCCAGGCCTCGCGGTAGAGCTCGGCCGATTGCTTGATGCGAGCGCTGGGCGCCCAGCCCGCGTTCATGGCGGCGCCGAGGCCGGCGATATAGTCGCGGGTCGCGCCCGATGACGAGCCGTACCAGAGCGGCGGGAAAGGTTGCTGCAGCGGCTTTATCTGTACCGGCACGTCGTAATATTGCCAGCGCGTCCCGCGATGGGTGACACGATCGCTGGTGAAGTACTGGATCATGAGATCCATCGCTTCGCGGAAGAGCTCGCGCGTCTCGTTCATGGTGATGCCGAACATGGATAGTTCCCAGGGCGAGATGCCGCGACCGATGCCGAGCTCGAAACGGCCGGCAGAGAGGTGATCGAGCATCGCGACCTCTTCGGCGAGGATCAGCGGATTATGGAAGGCGAGCGCATAGGCGAGCGGCCCAAGCCGGATTTGCTTCGTGCGCTTAGCGGCCGCGCCCAAGAAGATGCCGGGAAGCGGCGCCATGCCGACCGGATTCCAATGATGTTCGGCAAGGTGATAGCTGTCGATGCCGGCAGCGTCGGCGGCCTCGATGAGCTGCAGCCGCTCCTCATAGAATTGCGTCAGCGGCGTATCGCTGCGATCGAGATGGTCGAAGATGCCGATCTTCATTGGCGTCCCCCGCAGAGTTTAGAATGGCGGCTGGAGCGCCATTTTGCGCGAAGATAATGGGGCTCGATCCGGTGGGCAACCGGAGCGGCGGCGCGTCAGTGCGGCATGCTCTCGGAAGGATAGAGGTGGCAGGCGATGGCGGCATCGCCTTGCCGTTGTAGCTCCGGCCGCGTCTTCGCGCATTCCGGCATTGCCTTGGGGCAGCGCGGGTGGAAAGCGCAGCCGCTGGGCGGGTCGAGCGGATTGGGAAAGCCGGGCCCCAAGGCAAATTCCGGCAAGCCGCGACCAGTCTCCGGGGTCAGCACCGCTTCAAGCAGGGTTTGCGTGTAGGGGTGACGCGGGTTGGCGAAAATCTGCGGCGTCGGCCCGGTCTCGATCACGCGTCCCAAATACATCACGGCAACGCGATCGGCCATGTGCTCGACCACAGCGAGATTATGGCTGACGATCACGAAAGTGAGGTTGAGCTCGCGGCGCAGATCCTGCAAGAGGTTGAGGATCTGCGCTTGAACCGACACGTCGAGCGCCGAGGTCGGCTCGTCGCAAATGACGATCTCGGGATTCATCGCCAGTGCGCGGGCGATCGCGACGCGCTGGCGTTGGCCGCCCGAGAGCTGGCTCGGATACGCATAAAGGAGCCGTCGCGGCAGCCCGACCAACTCCATCAGCTGCTCGACGCGCCGCTGGCGCTCTTCGCGCGTGCCGATTCGATGCACCTCGAGAGGCAGGGAAATAATCGAGGCAAGGGGCTTGCGCGGATTGAGCGATGAATAGGGATCCTGAAACACGGGCTGAACCCGGCGGGCGATCTCGGCGCGATCGATCGTCTCGATGGGTGTGCCGGCGAAGCGGATCTCGCCATTGGTCGGCGCCAACAGGCCCAGCAGCATGCGCGAAAGCGTGGTCTTGCCGCAGCCAGACTCGCCAACGATCGCCAGAACCTCGCCACGCTCGATGGCAAGATCGACACCATCGACGGCGCGCAGCGTTTTCTTGGTCGCAAAGGCACTGCCGCCGATCGCGAACATCCGGCCGACGCCACGGCATTCGAGAATTGGCGTGACGGTGTTCTGCGTGCTCGTCATCGCAAGGCCTCGAGCGATGGCTTGGTGCGAGCCTCGAGGGGTGGCGGCGCGTCGAGAAGGCAGCGGCAGGCGCGGTCGGGGCCGAGCGAGCGCAGCGCGATCGGCGCAGCCGAACAGGCGGCGAAAGCGTGAGCGCAGCGATTTCGGAACTGGCACGCATCGAGGGGCCCGATGAGCGAGGGGACGATGCCGGGGATGGAGCCGAGTCTGGCGCCGCGCATCGTCTTGCCCGGCACGGGAACGCAATCGAGCAAGCCGCGCGTATAAGGATGAAGCGGCGTTGTAAAGACCTGCTCGACCGTGCCGGTCTCGACGACCTGGCCCGCATACATCACGACGACGCGGTCGGCCATCCGCGCCACGACACCCAGGTCATGGGTAATGAGCATCAGCGCCATCCGGTATTCCTTCTGCAGATCCGCGAGCAGATGGAGGATCTGCGCCTGTATCGTGACATCGAGCGCGGTGGTCGGCTCATCGGCGATGATCAAAGTTGGGTCACACATCAGCGCTGTCGCGATCATCACGCGCTGGCGCAAGCCGCCCGAGAGCTGATGGGGGTACTGGCCGAGCCGGCTTTTCGGCGCGGTGATGCCGACTTTCTGCAACAAATACTCAGCGCGCTCGCGCGCCTCCTTGTGGCCGCCTTTCCCATGGCGGACATAGATTTCTTCCATCTGGTTGCCGATTGTGTAGACCGGATTGAGCGAGGTCATCGGGTCTTGAAAGATCATCGCCATCCGATCGCCGCGCAGCGCGGCGAGCGCATTTCGTCCGGTCGCGAGAAGATCGCGCCCTTCGAGGGTGAGGCGCTCGGCCCGCATCCGCGCGCGGCGCGGCAGCAGGCCCATAATGCCCAACGCCGTGATTGTCTTGCCGCAGCCCGATTCACCGACGACGCAGAGCGTCTCGCCACGATCGACATGAAGATCGACATCGGTGACGGCACGGAGGCGGCCCGCGGGAAGATCGATCTCGACCGAAAGCCTCTCGACGCGAAGAGCGGCATCGTCGCGGTTGGCCGAATTCGACATCGCGGTGGTCATGAATAGGGATCCCGTCAATTCCGTCCTTCCGGCGCGGTGATGTCGCGGATACCATCGCCCAGCATGTTGATCGCGATCACGAGAAGAAAAATCGCGATTCCCGGAATGGCGACGAGGTACGGCTGGAAGAACATGAAGTTGCGGCCCTCGGAAATCATCAGCCCCCAAGAGGGCGTCGGTGGTCGGATGCCAAGGCCGAGAAACGACAACGCCGCCTCGACCAGGATCGCCGAGGCCATTTCGAGCGATGCAATGACGATGATGTGATTCATCACATTGGGAAGGATCTCGCCGAGGATGATGCGAAGGCGCGATGCGCCGACGGCTTCCGCCGCGGTCACGTAATCATTGATGCGGATTTGCTGCGTGACGCTGCGCGTTACCACGGCGAAACGGTCCCAGAAGAGAAAGCCGAGTACGGTCACCACGACGATAACCGAACCGCCGAACACCGAAATCAGCGATAGCGCGACGAGGACGCCGGGCATCGCGAGCTTCACATTGACGATATACATCACGATCGAATCGATCCGCCCACCAAAATAGCCGCCCAAGAGACCGAGACCTGCCCCGATGAATCCGGCGATCGCCGCGGCGCCAAAGCCGACGAGCAACGAGATCCGCGCGCCGTACATGAGCCGCGTGAGGTAGTCGCGGCCGAGACCGTCGGTGCCGAGCAGATGGGCCCAGCCTCCTTTCGCACTCCAAACCGGCGGGATTAAGCGCTGCGTCAGGTCTTGCGCATAGGGATCGTAGGAGGTGAGGAGCGGCGCAAAGATAGCGACGAGGATCACGGCAAGCATCACCGCGGCGCCGAAGAGGAAGCCGATATGGGTCAAGGCCCGCCGACGCATCACCACGCGCGGTGAGGGCGCTTCGAGCTCGAAGACGGCGCCGGTTCTTGGCAGCGGCCGGTCGGCGCGATCGCGTTCGATCGTTGTCATGTCGCTCTCCTCATCCCAACCGGATTCGCGGATCGAGATAGGCGTTGATCATGTCCGACAGGAAAGTGAGAAAGATGTAAGCGAAGGAGACGAACACCACGATCGACTGCACCACCGGAAAATCAGTACGCAGAATCGATTGGAAGGCAAGAAAGCCGATACCGTTGAGAGCGAAAACCGATTCGACGATGACCGAGCCACCGAGCAGGAAACCGAGCGAGACGGCAGAGAGCGAGACGACCGGAAGAATGGCGTTGCGCAACGCATGTTTGAAAAGAACGGAGGTCGCAGAAAGGCCTTTGGCGCGCGCCATGCGGATATAGTCGGATTCGAGCGCGTCGAGCATGCCAGTGCGCGTCAGCCGCATGATCGCGGGCATCACCGTCGTGCCGAGGGTGATGGTCGGCAAGATGAAATTGACGAAATGGTCCGATCCCGAGATTGGTAGCCAGCGTAATACCACGCCGAAAATGATGATGAGGATGAGACCGAACCAGAAATTCGGCATTGCCTGGCCGAAGACCGAAAGTCCGAGAGCGGTGCGGTCGATCCAGCTGTTGGGCCGTGTCGCCGCGATCACTCCCAAGGGGATCGCGATCACCAGGGCAAAGACGAGCGCCATGAGCGACAGCTGAGCCGTCACGCCGATCCGCTGTCCGATCAGAAACGAGACCGGCTCGTTCGAGAAGAGCGAGCGGCCGAGATCGCCACGTAGCGCTTTGCCGGCCCAGTCGAGATATTGAATGTAGAGCGGACGATCGAGGCCATAGAGATGGGCCACTTGCGCGATCTGCTCCGGCTTCGCCGTGTCGCCCGCGAGTGCCGAGGCGAGATCGCCGGAGAGGCGCAGCAGCGCAAAACCGATGATCGAGACCGTTAGCGAGACGAGCACGGCGATCATTGCGCGATGGATCAGAAATCGCATCATGACGATCGCGCCCGATTTTGCTGGAAGCGCGTGAGGCTCACGCGGATCTCTGGCATCGGCGGTCTCTCCCTATTGCAGCCAATCTGGCCCCTCGGTTGGATTAGAACCGAACGCGCATGATTTTTTTATCGCGCCATCAGAGCCTAGCATTCGGCTCGCCGCTTTGAAACCCACCTCTGCGCGAAAAAGCATCCCACCACCCACGTCGTCCCACACGCAAGTCGGTTAAGGCCAATTCGGTGGGCATCATCGCAGCCGCGAAAGGCTTGCGGTCAAAGCGCTTCTGGTCGAAACTCCGCGAAGAAAAAGATCAGGGAGGACATGGATGCACAGACTCTTCGCCGCAATCTTCGGGTTGCTGGCCGCCATTGCGGTCTCGGCCGGGCCGGCCGCGGCCGGCAAAGCCGATGACACGCTGAGGATCGCGGTTACCGATTGGTGGAGCACGCTCGATCCCTATCAATTCCCCTTGGACGAGGCGGCCGTTTTCTACAAAACCATCTATGAGGGCCTCATCAGCTATGACGAGCGAGCGCATAAATTCGTCCCGCGTCTCGCCAAGTCCTGGAAGCGGATCGACGACCGCACGCTCGAATTCGAGCTGCGCGACGACGTCAAATTCCACAACGGCGACAAGTTCGACGCGGATGACGTGATCGGAACCATCAACTACATCACCGATCCGAAAGTCCCGATCCGATTCAAGGATCTCTACACGTTCGTCGAGAAGGTCGAGAAGCTCGGGCCTTATACCATCCGCATCACCGCGAAGAAGCCGTTCGCGACGATGCTCGAGACCTTCGCCTATCGCTACTACATTCTCGATTCAAAGGTGCTGTCGAAGCTCGAGAACAAGGCCGATTACGGCCGCGTCGGCGC
This sequence comes from uncultured Rhizobiaceae bacterium, assembly GCA_964391905.1. Taxonomy (GTDB): domain Bacteria; phylum Pseudomonadota; class Alphaproteobacteria; order ATCC43930; family CGMCC-115725; genus CAIKMD01. The sequence continues at coordinate 402 of CAYMNX010000590.1, read as the reverse complement.
CGTGGCGACGGGGCCTTACAAGGTCGTGTCGCTCGACCAGCAGAAAATGGTCCTCGAGCGTTTCGACGACTACTACGACAAGAACGGTCCCTTCCGCGCCAATATGAAACGCGTGATCGTTACTCCGATTCCCGATCGGCAAACGCAGATCGCGCAATTCATTACCGGCAATATCGACCTCATCCGCAACCCGACGGCGGATACGGCGCGCGAGCTCGCCCAGATGCCCGATACGCGCGTGACCAATATGCATAACGGCTTGCTGATGTATGTGACGCTCGACGCGATGGGTCGGTCCGACAACAAGGTGATGAAGGATCAGCGCGTGCGTAAAGCCTTCATGGAGGCGATCGATCGCAAGGAGCTCGCCAAAACCGTCATTCCCGGCGGCGAGATCGCCCA
>CAYMNX010000589.1:0-6070 GCA_964391905.1 uncultured Rhizobiaceae bacterium | reverse complement strand
GCGCGATCCGCGGCAAGCCGGCTCGGCCGCGGCGCAAAGGCGATCGACACGGCGCGCGTCACGCCATCGAGCCCGCGATAGCGCAGAACCGCACACTCTTCACTCACGATCGGCGCAAGCACCGTGCCGCGCTTCATGCGTTGCACACCGCGTACTTCGAAAAGGTCGCGAAAATCGGCGGCGAAATCGATCCATAGCGGAAAGCGCGCCTCGGCTTCGCCATAGTTCATGAGCCTGATGCGCTCGTATAAGACCTCGTTCCAGAGAAAGCGCACGCGCTCGATATGGATCACGCCATGAGGCGTCGTCTCGCCGCCGAGCGGCGGCAGCGGCAGATTGACGCTGTTGGCGATGAAGAAGACATTGTCGCTGCTGACCGTGCCGCTGAGCAGCGAGGGCGAGGTTCCGGCAAGGGTCAGCTGCAGGCGCGACAGGATGCGCGTGTCATTGCGAAAAAGCCCATCGATCGCGCCGACGATGTCGCCACGCGCATCGCAGACCTGAAACGTATCGCCCTGTTTCAAGGAGGAATGACGAAGCGAGGTAACGGGCGCCTCCGGCGCGACGGTTTCGGGAGCGCCGCCTTGAGCGGTATCGACCAACCATTCTTCGTTCATGCAACGGAACTCTTCCTGGCTTGATTGAGAACTTCGGGCCGGCTTGGCGTTCCTAGCCCTGCGGCCTCGGGGGGACGATCAGAACGCGGTCGACGCGGCGGCCATCCATGCCGATGACTTCGAAACGGACGCCATCGATCGTCACCTGGTTGCCGATCGTCGGAATGCGATGCATCCGCGCCATAATGAAACCGCCCAGCGTATGATAGTCGGCGCCCTCCTCATCCTCGAGGCGCGCGATGCCGGTCAGATCTTTCACGGTATCGAGCGGGGTCATGCCGTCGACGATGAAGGAGCCGTCCTCGCGCTTCTCGACGCTCGCGCTCGGGCCCTCGCCGGGCTCCGCAATATCGCCGACGAGCGATTGCAGAATGTCGTGCAAGGTGACCACGCCCTGGAAGTCGCCGAACTCGTCGACGACCAAAAGCATGGCCTCGCCCGATTTGCGAAACACTTCGAGCGCGCGAAGCGCCGTCGCCGTATCGGGGATATAGAGCGGCGGCCGCAACAGGCGCTTCACTTCGAAACCCTCGCCGTGCATCTCGGCCGTGAGCAGATCCTTGACCTGAATGATCCCCGCCACCTGATCGAGGCCGCCGTCGAAGACGGGAAAGCGCGAATAGTCGCTGTCGCGCACCTTGCGCCAATTCTCGTCTTCGGTATCGGCAAGGTCGAGCCATTCGACTTGCGTGCGCGGCGTCATCACGCCGCCGACGCGGCGGTCGCCGAGCCGCAGCGCCATCTGCACGATCGCGGTCTCGCCGGCATGGACCTGACCCGTGGCTTGCGCCTCGCGCAGCATGATCCCGATCTCTTCCTCGGTCACGGGCGCCGGCTCCGCCGCGCGCATCGGCACGAAGCGCAGAACGAGATTGGTCGACGCGCTCAGGAACCAGGCGACCGGCGCAACCACCCGCGTGATGCCGGCGAGGATCGGCGCCAACCGGCGCGCGATCCCCTCGGCGCGCCGCAGCGCCACGCGCTTCGGGACCAGCTCGCCGAGGATGAGCGTGAGGTAGGAAATGACGATGACGACCAGGACGAAGCTCAACTCCTCGGCATGGACGCTGTAAGGTTTCAACACGGCCGCGACCTGCTCGGCGAAGGCGCCGCCGCCGAAGGCGCTGGCGAGAACGCCGATGACGGTGATGCCGATCTGGATCGTCGAGAGGAATCGCCCCGAATCTCGCTTCAGCTCGAGCGCGGTCTTCGCGCCGGCGCGGCCCAGCTCGGCAGCATGCTGGAGACGCACGCGCCGCGCCGAGACGATCGCCATCTCGGCCAAGGCGAAGAACCCATTGAGAAGAACGAGCAAAACAATGACGGCGAATTGCAGCCCCAACAGCATGGCGGCTCCGGCGTTGATATCCCTGCCCCAAGAATAGCAGGGATTGACGCGCCCGGCGCGGCGCCCGCCGCTATTTAAGCATCGGCCTCCGACCGGTGGAGGGCATCGCGCCGGACCAAGCAAAAGGCGAGAACGGCGCCGAAAAGCTCGCCCGTTCCGCCGATGCGAAAGGCCGCATGAAGCCCGGTCAGGAAATCGGCGGACGATCCTGGCTCGCTATGAAGGGCGAAGACCGCCCCCATGATCGCGACGCCGAGCGTCGCACCGACCATGCGCGCGGTGTTGAGGACGCCCGAGGCGGTGCCGGAGCGCGCCGCGGGAACGCTCGCCACCGCGACGGCGTTGACAGGGCCGGTATTGAGCCCGAGGCCGAGGCCCAGCACGGCGAGCTCGAGCTCGATCGCGATCAGGCTCGTTTCCGCCGAGACGGTGCTCAGCATAAAGAGGCCCGCCCCCATCGACGCCATTCCCGCCGTCATCGCGGCGCGCGCTCCGAAACGCGTCGCCAGCGCGCCGGAGCGCTGCGAGACGACGACATAGACGAGCGATAGCGGCAGCAATTCGAGCCCGGCCGCGACGACCGATGCGCCATGTTGCTGCTGCAGATAAAGCGGCACCAGGAACAGCATGCCATACATGCCGAAGGTCATGAGCGATGCGACGGCCGCTGCGACGCTGAGGCCGCGGCGGCGCAGGATCGCGAGCGGCAGGAGCGCGCCATCGGTCCGTCCTTCGACAGCAAGGAAAAGCGCGGCGGCAACGATCGACACGGCGAGGCAGCGCGCGATCGAACGAGCGCCCCATTGCGGACCTTCGATCGCGCCGATCGTGAGCGTGGCGAGCGCGATGATCGCGAAGGCTTGGCCCGGCACATCGAGATGCCGCCCCTTCGGGTCGCGCGATTCCGGCAAGACCCGCAGCGCCATCAGCAGCGCGAGGACGCTGAGCGGCACGATCATCAGGAAGATGCTGCGCCAACCGCCGAGATTCACCAGCACGCCGCCGAGGGTCGGCCCGACGGCGAGCGCGACGCCATAGCAGCTCGCCCAGATCCCGATCGCATGCGCGCGCTCCTTGGCGTCGTGATAGGTCACGGCGAGGATCGCCAAGGATGTCGGCAACAGCAGCGCGGCGCCGAGACCGGTCACGGCACGGCCTGCGATCAGAACCGTCTCGTCCGGCGCGAAGCCGCAGGTCAGCGAGCCGATGGTGAAGATGGCAACGCCCAGCGCGAAGATGAGACGGCGACCGTAAAGATCGGCCAGCGTTCCGGCGCTCAGCAGCAGGCTCGCATAGACAAGGTTGTACGCATCGACCACCCATTGCAGCACGTTGACGGGGGCACCGAGATCCGCGCCGATCGGCGTCAGCGCGAGATTGACGACGGAGGTGTCGACCTGCGCGATCAGCACCCCAAGGCACATGATGAAGAGCGTCAAGCGACGGGACGCGCGCCCGACGATCGAGGCGTTGGCAACATTCGCGGTCATATCGGTCGGTCCCGGCCGAGGTTGTTGGCGACGCGATGAAGGTAGGCGCCGCTCGTCACCGCTGCTTGCGCGAAGGTTTCGGCCATAGCCGAAATATCCGCGGTTCACATCGCGGCTTCGTGGCCTAGATTAGGGACATGAGCGATGGCATGGACTTGGCGCAAGTCGCGGCTCTCGTCGGCGATCCAGCGCGCGCCAATATTCTCTCGGCCCTGCTGGACGGGCGCGCGCTAACGGCGAGCGAGCTCGCCTATTTCGCGCGCGTCTCGCCGCAGACGACCAGCGGCCATCTCGCCAAGCTCACCGACGGCAAGCTGCTCTCGGTTCTGCAGCAGGGGCGCAATCGCTATTACCGGCTGGCAACGCCGCTGGTCGCGCAGATGCTCGAAGGCATCATGTCGGTCGCCACGCAAGGGCCCCAGCGCCATCGGCCTTTCTCGAGGCGCGACGAGGCGATGCGAACCGCGCGCACCTGCTACGACCACTTCGCCGGACGGCTCGGCGTCGCTCTCGCCGACGCCCTTCACCAGCGCGAGCATCTCCTGCTCTCGGAGGAAGGCGGCGAGGTCACCGAGAAGGGGGATGCTTTCCTGCGCGATTTCGGCGTCGATCTCGAGGCGGCGCGCCAGCGTCGGCGAATCTTCTGTCGCCCCTGCCTCGACTGGACGGAACGGCGGCTGCATATCGGCGGCGCGGTCGGCGCGGCGCTGGCGGCGCGCTGCTTTGCCCTTTCCTGGTTCACGCGCTCGCGCGACAGCCGCGCGCTCACGATCACCCCCGAGGGCGAGCGCGGCCTCGCCGAAGTCTTCGGCGTGACGTTTTAGCTAGCGCGAATAGAACTCGACGACGAGGTTCGGTTCCATCGAGACCGGATAGGGCACGTCGCTGAGCTTCGGCGCGCGCAGGAAGCGGCCCTTGAGCTTCGCGTGATCGACTTCGAGATAGTCGGGCACGTCGCGCTCGGTCGAGGCGGTCGCCTCGAGGATCACCGCCATCTGCTTGGCCTTCTCGCGCACCTCGATCATGTCGTTGTCCTTGACGAGGTAGGAGGCGATGTTGACGCGCTTGTTGTTGACGAGAATGTGGCCGTGATTGATGAATTGGCGCGCGGCGAACGGCGTCATCGCGAATTTCATGCGGTAGACCACCGCGTCGAGCCGGCGCTCCAAGAGGCCGATGAGATTCTCCGAGGTGTCGCCTTTGCGCCGCTCGGCTTCGGCGAAGAGGCGGCGGAATTGGCGCTCGCCGATATTGCCGTAATAGCCCTTGAGCTTCTGCTTCGCCATCAGCTGCGTGCCGAAGTCGGACGGCTTTTTGCGGCGCTGCCCGTGCTGGCCCGGGCCGTAATCGCGGCGGTTGAGCGGGGATTTCGCCCGTCCCCAGAGATTGACCCCGAGACGGCGATTGATCTTGAACTTGGAGCCTACGCGTTTGCTGGCCATCGTCGATGAGTTCCGTTTGATTGTTGTTGTCCCAATAGCCCGGGCCCGAAGCCTGGGCGGGACGCCCACCATTTCTCGGGCGCCCACCTACTTGGGAATGAGCGGGCGACTATAGATTCGGCCGTCCGGAAGTCAAGCGCCGCCGGACAAGGGCTTAGCGCGGCGTCGGGTATTTCATATAGGACCAGCCGGGCAGCGGAAAACCGGCTGCGTCCTCGAATTGATCGGCCTGATCGTAAATTCCCGTCGAGTGCGGCGCCGGGGTGCCATAGCCCGGCGCGTAGCCCTCAGCAATGCAGCCGAGCAGCGCGGGAACGAGAGCGACGAGCAGCGAAAGGCGGAGCATCGCGCGGCAATCTAGCACGATTTTTCGCCATCGAACGAAAGCGAGATGGCGGGCGCGGCTTTGCCCGTCGTTCTTGCCACGCAACCCGGCACCGACGCATTCTGACCATGGCGACATGAGCGACGGGGAAGAACGTGGCGGAAGAGCACAAGCATCGGCGCGATCATCATTGGCGTTTCTTTCGCGCCGGCGGATTCGACCAGGTCCGGATCGACAATGGCAGCGATATCGCAATGCTCGAAACCCTCGAGCAGAAACTCTGGGTGGCGCTCGCCTGCCCGACCCGCGGCATCGAATTCGACGAGCGCACGCTCGACCTTATCGATTCGGACCATGACGGCCGCATCCGCGCTCCCGAAATCCTCGACGCCGTGCGCTGGACTCGCGATCTCCTCAAGGACGTCAACGAATTGCAGCATCGCGGCGAAAGCCTGCCGCTCGCCGCGATCGATGACGCAAGCGATGCCGGTAAAGCCATCCGCATTTCGGCCGAGACCATCCTAGAGACGCTCGGCAAGTCCGGCGCCGACGCGGTCTCGATCCAGGACACGCTCGACATCGAGAAGATCTATGCCGGGACGCCGTACAATGGCGACGGCATCATCACGATTGCCGCCGCCACCGACAGCGCGACGCAAGCCGCGATCTCCGACATCATGGACTGCCTCGGCTCCGAGCCGGACCGCAGCCATGAGCCCGGCATCTCTCAAGCGATCACCGATCGCTTCTTCGCCGAGGCCGAAACCTACGCGGCTTGGCATGCCGAAGGCGACGGCTTGCGCGGCCCGCTTGCAGGCTTCGGCGACAGAATCGCATCGGCCGCGCAG
>CAYMNX010000588.1:0-10919 GCA_964391905.1 uncultured Rhizobiaceae bacterium | reverse complement strand
CTTTTCGAGATTTTACCAGAGGCAGGTCCAGTTCCGCCCACGGCCAAGTCTTGTCAAGCGGACGCAAATTTCTTACTCTTACATGTAAGAGTAAGGAGACTTGCGTGCGCATCACATCCAAAGGTCAGGTGACAATTCCGGCTGAAATCCGCGAGCGCGCGGGATTGCTGCCGCAGACGGAAGTGGAATTTCAGTTCGACGGCAAGGCCGTGCGCATCGTTCGCGCCAAAACCCGTAAGAAGGACAGCCGGGGCGCTCGACTCGTTGCTCATCTGCGAGGGCGCGGCGATGTTGCAATGAGCACCGATGCCATCATGGCACTCACCCGCAATGATTGAATGACGGCTGTATTGGTTGACTCGAACATTCTTCTCGACGTTATGACGGAGGACGCGCGTTGGCTCGCATGGTCGGCGGACGCCATCGAGCGCGCGGCCGAGCGCTACCGTCTCGTGATCAATCCTGTCATTTATGCCGAGGTCTCCATCCGCTATTCGCGGATCGAGGATCTGAACGCTGCGCTTCCGAGAACCATGTTCGAGCGCGAAGCGATTCCATACGAAGCTGCGTTTCTCGCCGGCAAGTGTTTCTTGACCTATCGGCGGCGAGGAGGAACGAGGTTGTCGCCGCTTCCGGATTTCTTTATCGGCGCTCATGCAGCCGTCGCCGGATATCGGCTGATGACACGGGATGCCACACGCTATCGCAGCTATTCCCTAAACTGTCGCTTATCGCTCCGAACTGAACTCCTCTATCAAATAGAGCCGTGAAAGGCCTTTTTGTCCCGAGCTCTTAACCGCAGGCTCCCCAATAGACGATCTCACCTACGGGTGCACCCGTCTCGCGATCCTTTCCCTTCACGACCACGTCGCGATCAACCAAGGTCGCGCTGCCGTCCGAGCAGCGGTTGCTCATCACCACATCGGCGTCGAGCCACCGTTGCCGCAGAGCTTCGGCTTTTGGATCGTCCGCCGGATATTGCGCATTCATCACCGCGATAAATCGGAACCGCTCGCCGTCGATTTCCTCGAAGCGGCTATTTCTCTCCTGCGCGGACAGCGCACGGGGATCGGCGCATCCGCCCAGACCCAAAGCGGTCGCGTTCACGACGCAGCTTATCGCCACTGCATATAGCCTGCGCAACGCCATCCTCGATCATCCTTCTTCGGGCTCGCATCGGCCCGCAGATTCGAGCACGCAACCATGCTTGCCGAGCGAAAATTCGACAGCGAAGCGTGAAGCGGCTCTACGACTTAACTGATGTGTCGAAAAAATTTTTAAGCCCGGCATTCGTTCACTTCTTTGCGAGAGCCGCCGCAACTTAAGAAAGACGGCGCCGTCCCGCCGTCGCGCGCTCGCGCAGGGCGACGTGTCTTATCTCGATCTCAGCGCAGCAGAAGCGACCTCGCGTCCCGCGGCCGTCATCGCTGCAGCGAGCGAAACGCCAGCAGCCATAAGAGCACCGCAATGATCACGACGGCGAGCACGGTATTCGCGTCGCTCCTCGATGCGCGCCGCAGGCTCGTCCCTATCTTCCGCAGCCAATTCATTGCGGTGTTAAGTTGCGCGCGACCCAATGGCCGCAGACAGCCGCCGAGCGTCACCGAATGGGCACAGCGCACGGCCCAAAAGGACGAATGGAAAGGCCCTGCAGCGACACCTTCACCCGCGCTGCAGGGCTTTCTTCGATCGTTTCCTGATGGATTGCGGCGGAATCGCTTGCGCTCGAATGTCGCACCGCCGCATCAGCAACCCCTGCCGGCCGCTGCCGTTCGTCTCCAAATACCGAGACAAGAAGGAGGTAGAACCATGAAGCAGGTTCTGACGATATTCGCGGCCGCGGCCATCGGCGCCGTCGCCGCCGCGCCGACCAATGCTGCCGAGACCTATTTCGATCGGCCGAGCGCCAATGGCTATGATGGTCATTATGACAGCGATCGCGAGCCCAGCACGGGAGTCTATGACAATGGCGGCCGCTTTAATGCGCCGATGCCGCCAATCAAGACCAACCCCAGCGGCGAAGGCGGCGGCGTGCAAAATCCGCATCTCGGGCCAGACATCAACGGATCGGCTCCGACGGAATAAAGCACGGCCGCGCGTTCGCGGTTGACGTCGCGATTGCGCTCACGGCGCAACCCTCGATTTGCCGCGAAGGTTGAGTGATCATGATGCAGCGTACCGACGAAAAGCGCACCACCGAAGCTCGCGCCTTGCGCAAGAAGGCAAAACGCTTGCGCATCCTCGCGCAGGATGTCGGCGACGCGCATAGGGTCCGCAAGATGAGCCGCGATTTCGATGCCGCCGCGGCAGCGATCGAGCACGGCACCGGCGGGAAGAAAAAGCCGCGGCCATCGCCCCGGCGCGGCGGCAAATGATCGGCAAATAGCGCGGAGCGAGCGACCGCGGGCGGCTAGGGGCGCTCGCGGTCGTCCGGCGGCTCCAACACCTCGGCGAGGATTTCATAGACGAGACCGACCCGGCCGCTGCGCGAGCGCCCGGTTTCAGTGCCGATCTCATCATCGGCCGCCAGCCAAGTATAGGCCTCCAGCACCTCGGTCTCGGACGCGCCGATCGCCAGGATGCTCGCGATCGCGTCGCTGTCGAGCTGGCCGACGATGCTGACGATGTCGGCGGCCGAGGCGGGTTTTTCTACTGTCGTCTTCTCTCCCGTGGTCTTCGGCATGATCTCGATTGCCCCCATCTGTTGCAGCATTCTGGAACTGAAAATCTACGTTCCAACGCGAGACGGCCTCGATTGTTCCGGCGGCCAAAAGCTCGATCGCGCCCGATATCCTTATCTCACCCGCGGCACGGCCTGCGAAAATCCAGATCGCGCGCAGAAACCGCGCTTGTCGCCGCATTGTTTACCGGTTGGGAAGAAAGCGATGCGAGGAGGTCTCACATGCGGATCAAAGATGTCATGACGTCCAAGGTCGAGTTGGCTCATCCCGAGATGACCCTGCGCGAGGCGGCCAACAAGATGCGGGAGTGGAATACCGGATTCCTTCCGGTCGCGCTTGGCGATCGTCTCGTCGGCACGCTGACCGACCGCGATATCGCGATCCGGTCAACGGCCGAAGGGCAGAACCCCAACACCGCTCGCGTCGCCGAAGCGATGTCGAACGGGATCGTCTATTGCTATGAGGACCAGGATGTCGCCGATGCCGCCACCCTCATGGGCGAAAAGCAGATCCGGCGCCTGCCGATCCTGAGCCGCGACAAGCGGCTGGTCGGCGTGCTGTCGCTCGGCGACGCCGCGACCTGCGGCGCCGATGATCGCATCGTCGGCGAGGCGGTCGAGCAAATTTCGCATCGCAGCGAAACCGCCCGCAAGGTGCGGCAGGCGGGCAACGGCTTGGGGCATGCGATCCAAGCTGCGGCAAGCCGCGCGGGATGGCTGAGCATGCGCGGCGTGCGCGAGGGGCTTGGCGAGGTGCTGAATGGATCGGCGATCGGCCGGCATCCGGTGCTCGGAATTACCGGGGTTCTCGGCGTTGGCGCGCTCATCGCCGGCGGCATTGCCGGGCGTCAGTCCTTCTTTCGTCAGCGCCATCGTTGGAGCTGGGGCCGCTAGCCGCCGAAGCGGCGTGACGCCCGCGATAGGATGAAGCCGGCGCTTGCCGCGCCGCGAGCGCGATGCCGTGCCCCGGTCCAAAGAGCGGAATTGAGGCTATCCGTGGCGGCGCCGACCGGCTATGTGTTCGCCTTGCCACGAGGGGGAGATGGGCGGCAAGACGAGTTGTTCCGCGGCACCGGGGATCGCCCGCGCGCCAGGCGCATGGCGATGGCGCCCGATCGCTCTCCTCGCCCTCATCCTGGTGACCATCGCCCTGCATCCGGACGCTGCGGCCCAAGGCCGCGATACCGGTCCCTCGGACGTTCATCGGCCGATCCTACCCGGCATCGGCGCCGCGGATCCGCGCGTGATGGGCGATCCCAAGGAAAAGCCATGGCGCGGCATCGGCAAGCTCCAAACCACGGCCGGCGCGCTTTACGCCTCCTGCACCGCGACCCTGATCAAGCCCGCCCTCCTCCTCACCGCGGCGCATTGCCTCTTCAATCATCGCACGGGGAATTACTTCCTCGCCTCGATGATGCATTTCCTGTTGAGCTTCGACCGCGGCAATTATGTCGCTCACGCGCTGGGCGTCGATTTCGTGATCGGGCCCGGCTTCGATCCGGTCCATCCGCGCGAGACCGCCGGCAGCGACTGGGCTCTGCTGGCGATCGACCAGAAGCTCGGCACGCCCGACCGCCTCGTCGCGCTCGGCGATCCCCGACCGGCCGTCGGCACCGCCGTCACGATCGGAGGCTACGGCCAGGATCATCCCTATAAGCTCATGATCGATCGCCGCTGTCAGATCGTCGCGCGCGGTATCGACAGCGCGGACCATCTGTTGCTGCGCCACGATTGCACCGCGACACGCGGCGTGAGTGGCGCGCCGCTCCTCGCGCGAGACGGCGATCAATGGCAGATCATCGGCGTCGATGTCGCGGCGGAGATGGGCGTTGCGAGCGGCATCGCCGTCGGCATCGGCGCGGTGAGAGACCGGCTGAAGGCGGAGTGATCCTCGGCCACTCACCGGGCGCATGCGCCCGCGGCACGAGCGCCGAGAATCCGCGCGCCATTGCCGGGAATTTCGATCGGCCGCCGTGGCGCGAAGGAAACCGGCGCGCAGCTCAAAAGATCGATCAACCCGACCGGCACCCGCCGGCGGAGATCGCGCGGCGTGACCCGCAACGGCGTCGAGCCGTAATTGAGCAGAACCAGCACGTCGCCCGCAGCGCTCGCGCCCGGCCGCACATAGGCCAGCAGGCGATCCCGCGGGGTCGCGTCCAATAACTCGATCGCGCGCGAGGTAAGCGCCGGAACGGCGCGGCGCAAGGCAAGGAGGCGCCGATACCAATCGCGCAGGCCGTCGCGATCGTCCCAGGCAATCGGCGAAGCTCGATCATAGGGCGCGAAGGCGGCCCCGACTTCGTCACCGGTATAAAGGCTCGGCAGACCGGGAAGGGTCAGCAGCATCGCCGCGGCGACACGCGTGCGGGCAAGCCCATACCGGGTGATGAAGCGCGCGCCGGTATCGTTATTGTCGAGAAAGCGGAAGACCAGCGTCCGGTCGTCGGCGCTTGCCGCGATCGCGCTGCGCAAGCGCTCCGCGGTATGGTCCGGATCGTCGAAAGCGTCCTGCCACGCCCATTCGCCGAGCGCAGCGGTCCAATCATAGGCGGCATCGAAGCCGGCGCGATAATAATAAGGATCGCGTGCCGGGGCTTCGGCCAGCAAGAGAAGATCGGGCTTCAGCCGCTTCAGCTCGTCGTGCCAGTGCGGCCAGAACTCCGGTGCTCGCCGTCGCGGGCCCCAGGCCGCATCGACGCGAAACCCATCGACATCGAAGCGGCGCACCCAATAGGCGAAAGCCTCGATGATGAAGCGCTGCACCTCGGGATTGTCGTAATTCAGATTCTCGAGATGCTTCCAATCGAAATAATGCGCGACCTGGTCATCGGCCGTGCGCGCGAAGAAATCGAAATAGGGCGACGAGCGCCCGAGCGTCGCGGCGGCCGTCGAATAGGCACTTTCCGTCGACAGATGATTGGCGACGAAATCGATGATCACCTTGAGCCCGCGCCGATGCGCTTCGGCGATCAGCCGCTGCAAATCCGCCTCGCTGCCGAAATCTTGACGCAAGCGGAACTGATCGGTGACGGCGTAGCCGAAATCCCCCGCCGCATTCGCGGTCACGGGCGAAAGCCAGAGCGCGCTCACGCCCAACGCCGCGAGGTCGTCGAGACGCGCCGTGACGTCCTCGAGGCCATGGGGGCCGAAAGCAAACGGATCGACGCCGTAGATCACCGCATGCTCGACCCAAGCCGGCGGCTCGCGCGACAGGGCGATCGTCTCGATCTTGCCGCCGCGCACGCGGAATGCGGCCTCGCTCTCATCCGTCCGGCCGAAGCCGTCGGCGACGTGAAGGGCCACGTCATAGTCGCCGTCAACGGCCGGTGGCGACAGCGTGATCCGCTTTCCGCTTGCCGGCAAAGCGGCGATCGGCGCCGGATTGCCGGGCCGCGCGCGCCACGCATAGGAAAGGATGGGCGAGGATCGCGCCGGCGCCGGGCGCGACGCGCCGGCATCGAGCCGCAGCTTGTTGTCGATGACGACCGTGCGGATGACGGCGCGGGGCACGTCGGCGAGCCGGACGAACCAATGCTGCTGCGCCGCCGGCCCGCGTGCGGCATCGCCCTTCGCGCAGCGTGCCACGACGGTATTGTCGCCGGAGACAAGCGGCACGCGCGCGGCGAAATGCGCCGCATCCTCGCGCTGCGCGATAACGGTCGCCCGCGGCGATGTGATGGTGACCTCATCGCATGTTCCGGCCGGGGCCGAAACGGTGAGCCGCTTCTCGAATGTCCACGCATCGCCGCCTCTGGTCGCGAAGGAAACATCGGGGCCGGCTCGCGACGCGCAACCCGCCAGGACCAACGCGGCGGCCATTGCCGCCGCATGAGCGATGCAACGGATTCTATGACATGGCGGCAGGGGCAAAGGCCGGCGCCACCTCCGACATGAAACGGGCCATCTCCTCGCGGACCCGCGCGGCAGGCTTCAGGCCAAGATTGAAATAGAGAATGACCTCATCGAACCCGGCGGCTTCGACCTTCGTCTTGAGCGTGTCGATGATCTGCGCCGATGAGCCGATCAGGACCGCATTGCTGTTCAGATCCTCGGGCTTCATCGTCTGATAGCGCTCGACGATCTTCGCGAAATAGCGGTAATTCTCGGGCGCGGTTTTAGGATCGCCCGGAAACGCCGGCGAGGTGCATTCGCGGTGGTAGCGCAGCTGGCGCTCGCGCGCCTCCCGCTCTTCCGCGGGCGTGTCGGCGAAATGGATGAAATAGCTGGTGATGAGGCGGCCCGGCTTCGCGCCTTCGGCCGCGCAGGCCTCGCGGTAAATCCGCGCGACCTGGGCGAGACCGCCATGCACCTGGGTCGCCGCGCCCGCCGCGACGACCAGCCCGGCTTTGAGACGCGCCGCCAACTCGATCGTCGGCCGCGAGAATGAGGCGACATAGATCGGCAGCGGCCGCTGCACCGGCTTGGGCGTGATCCAGACGTCCTCGAAACGGTAGTATTTGCCGTGATGCGCGATCGGCTCATCGCTGCGCCAGAGGCGCTCGACGATCGCGAGACCCTCGGCGAACATCTCGGCATTCTCTTCGAAGCTCGCCCCGAACGGCGCGTATTCGCGCCGATCATAGCCGCGGCCGGCGGCGAAATTGACCCGCCCGCCGGAGAGGAGATCGAGCGTCGCCCATTGCTCGGCGACGCGGATCGGATGGTGGAGCGGCAGCACCGTCACCGCCGGCGCCAAGCGGATGCGCTTCGTCCTCGCCGCGATATAGGTAAGGAGCAGCTCGGGCGCCGAATTGACGCCCAAGGTCGAGAAATGATGCTCGCCGATCCAAGCGGAGTGAAAGCCGAGCGTATCGGCATAGATCGCCTCTTCGGCAATGGTGGTCACGAACTCGTTGGGCGTGCGCCGATTGTCGCGATAATTGTTGTCGCTCAGCGTGAAATAACCGAACTCCATTTCCTCTCATTACCTCTCAACGTAAACGATGGGCGGTCTGCGCCGCGATGCCGGGCCGGCCGGTGCGGTGATATTGCTCGATCAGGCCCCTCACATATGCCTCGGCGTTGACCGGCGCATAGCGCGGCGGATGGCCGGCGTCCTGGCAAGTCGGAAGGCAGGAGATCTCGGCCGAGCCGGCCGGGTTGACGAAGAAAGAGACGGAGAGCCGCTCTTTCCCGCTGAAATTCGCGACGCGATGGAGGTTCGATGTGTAGAGATCGTTGGTGGCGAGCGCCAAGAGATCACCGATATTGACGATGAGCGCGCCGGGAAGCGGCGCGACATCGATCCACCGGCCCGCCGAATTCCGCACCTGCAACCCGCCCGAACCGTCCTGCACGACGAAGGTGAAGGTACCGTAATCGGTGTGAGGCGAGAAGCTCCATTGCGTCTCTTCGAGCGTCGCCGGATCGAGCGGCGGATAATAATTATAGACGAGCGTCACGCCCGAGCGGCCCCAGCTCTCGTCGAAATAAGGCTCGGGCAGCTGGAGGCTCGCGGCAAAGGCCTCGCCCAGGGTCTTGGTCAAGGCCACGCTCTTGTGCGTGACGCCGGTGATGAAGTCGCGAAAGCCGGGCCAGCGCCGCGCATCGGGCCATTGCGATGGGCCGGGCGGATAGCGGTCGTATTCCGCGGCGCTCAGCGCGTATTCGCGCGCGAAGTAGAGCCGCTCCTTGAGATCCGCCGCCTTGTTGGCCGCGGGGTTGAGCCCGCCCGGCGGCACATAGCCCGTGCCGTTGCGCCAGAGAATCTCCTTCTTCTCGTCGAGCGGCCGCGTGAAGAAGCGCCGCCCCCAGTGGAGCAACTCCTCGAGCTCGGCCGGGGCGAAGCCGTGACCCGTCAGATAAAAGAAGCCGATATCGATCGAGGCCTCGCGGATCGCCAGCGCGGTGCGGCGGCGCGATGCGGCATCGCCTCTCGCGACAAAGGGCGATATGTCGATGATCGGTAATTTCGTGCGGCCCGCACGCGCGACGTCCTTCAGATAGCGATTGTCGAAATCGGCATAAAGCCCGACCTCGCCGTCGGCCATCGTCTCGACCATCCTCGCCTCCATTTCTCTCTTGCGCGCGTTTCTCGCGTGGCGGCACGCCCGCCAAAGCGCCCGATGATGATAGGCGAGATTGGCCTTTCTCGACAGTCTGGCCGGCTGGACAGGCGGTTGCGGCGCGCCCAAGATGAGGGAGCGCATCGGACGACACGCAAGCCAAGGAGTAACGGTCGTTGCAGGCAGGCGAGAATTACGCCGTTCCTTGCGGCTCATGCCGGCATTGCTGCACGCATGAATGGATCTTTCTGAAGCCCGAGGAAGGCGATATCGCCGAGCTCTACGACACTGTCGATATCGTCAATCCGACCACCGGACTTCCCGCCAAGGCGCTCGCGCACAAGCCCAACGGCGACTGCATCTATCTCGGCGCATCCGGCTGCACCATCCACGGGCGGCATCCTGCCGTGTGCCGCGCTTTCGATTGCCGCCGCTTCTTCCTGCAGATACGCAACCAGCCGCGAAGCGAGCGACGGCGGCAGATGCGGGAGGTCGTGCGGTTCCAGGAGACCTTCGAGATCGGCAAGCATATGCAGGAGAAGTTTCCGGTCTGAGGGACGCGCCGCGACCCGAGCTCTGACGCGGGCTCGCGAAAAGCGAGAGCGACGACAGAATTCGAAGCAGCGGGAAGCAATGGCTTTGCTGCAGTGCAGCATACATCCGGAACGATTTGCGCCACACAGCGTTGTTAATACGCTTGGCGCATTTCATCGCGCCGTCCCTTTTCGTTTCTCACGGAGAACGCCATGAAGTTACTGACTTGCGCGGCGATCATCGCATTGAGCATGGCGAGCGCCGCTTTTGCGCAGACATCGCCTGACCAGAGTCAGACCCACCAAGGCAACCCGACGCCGCAGCATACCCTCGCGCCATCCTCGCCCTCGGGCATGGGCGGTCCCAATGCCACGGCCCCGTCCCATAGCGGCAATCCGATCGTTCATGGCGCGCGAGGCCACGGCATGAACCGGTCGGCGAAAAACGCCGGCAATCGCCACCGCGCCGGACGCAGCAACGCGGACGAAAATCGCGTCACGATGCAGCTCAATCGCGAGCAGCTCAGCCGGAACGGCGCGCAGTCTGCGACGCAGCCGAGCGGCACGTCCGGCGTCGGACCCATGCCATAAAAAACGGAATGCCCTAGAGGACCGAGCATAAAGCACTTTTCGCGGACCGGCGCCTCGAGCGCCGGTTCGCTACGATTCGACCCCGGCCTTCGCGAGCTCGCTCGGCAAGCGCCCGCTGAGCCACACCGCATAGAGACGAAAATCGCTGATCAGCGACCAGAGCGGATAGCGAAAGGTGGCGGGGCGATTCTTTTCAACGGTGAGATGGCCGATCCAGGCGGGACCATATCCCGCCACCAGCATGAGAGGCAAAAGCCAGAGCTGATGCGCGACGATCGCGCCGACAACGCACAGCAGCGCAAGACTCGTGCCGAAGTAGTGCCAGGCGCGAGTCGCGGGACGCGCATGCTCGCGCAAATAGTAAGGCCAGAACTCCGCGTAGCTGCCAATTCGCGCTGTCGTCATGAAGATCTCGCCAACAAATGCGATTTCGGCATAGTCGCCATGTTAAAGATGTCTCCCCTATGCCTGCAGGGGACAGTTTTCTTGGCCTCGCCTTATATTATAGTTGTGTGACGTTTCCGCGAGAGAAACGAGGAAGGGACTCGATGGTGGCGGGAGAGAGAAACCGCGTCGGCCATGCGCCGTGGACGGTCGACGACATTCCTTACGCAAATGTCGATCCCGCCCTGATGCGCGATCAAACCGAGCTCTTCTACATCATCGCCTCCGCCTCCTTCATCGAAATCACCTCCGACCTCTATACCCGCAATCTGATCGAGTTCTATGACGGCGACGATGAGATCGCCGACTGGCTTGCGAATTACTGGGAGCGGGAAGAGGTCCAGCACGGCGTCGCCTTGAAGTGTTACGTCGAGGCCGCCTGGCCCGATTTCGATTGGCAGAAAGCCTATCACGGCTTCTTCGTCGAATATGGCGCGCTGTGCAATCTCGAGAACCTCGCCGCGAACCGCTCGCTCGAGATGGTGGCGCGCTGTGTCGTCGAGACCGGCACTTCCTCCTTCTATCGCACCCTGTCCGAAGCCGTGCGCGAGCCGGTGCTGAAGCAAATCGCCGCGAACATCGCCGCCGACGAGGTGCGCCACTACAAGTATTTCTACCACTATTTCCGCCACTACCGCGAGCGCGAGCGGCCGAGCCGGCTCGCGA